>NZWZ01000047.1 GCA_002701745.1 Flammeovirgaceae bacterium | reverse complement strand
AAAGAGAGACACGAATTTATCACTAAAGAGAGAGAGGATCTTCTAGAGGCTAAAGATTCGCTTCTTAAAACTATTGAAGAAATTGATATTGTAGCAAAAGAATCCTTCTTAAAATCATTTGAAAAGATTAAGAGTAATTTTAAAACAGTTTTCAGATCATTGTTTACAGATGATGATGATTGTGATTTATTAATTAATGATGAAGAAAACCCTCTTGAATCATCAATCGAAATAATGGCTAAACCAAAAGGAAAAAAACCTTTGACTATAAATCAACTTTCAGGTGGTGAAAAAACTTTAACAGCTACATCACTATTATTTGCTATTTATCTTTTAAAACCAGCTCCTTTTTGTGTATTTGATGAAGTTGATGCACCTCTAGATGATGCTAATATTGATAAATTCAATAAAATAGTAAACAAATTTTCAAATACATCTCAATTTATAATTGTTACGCATAATAAAAGAACAATGAATAATGCAGACATAATTTATGGAATAACTATGCCAGAACAAGGGGTTTCTAAAGTAGTTCCTGTAGATTTAAGAAATTTAAAGGTTTAATTATGAGTTATCAAAAAAAAGATTCAGTAATCGGAGGAGAATTTCTATTATTTGATATTGATTCCGACAAAATATTTACAATGGAAGATTTTGACTCTGATCAAAGAATGATGGCAGAGTCATGTACTGATTTCCTAGAAAGAGAAGTAATTCCATTAACTGATAAAATCGATAGTAAAAATCATCCTGAGATAATGCCTGAATTATTAACAAAATCAGGAGAATTAGGATTACTAGGGTTATCAATAAGTGAAAATTATGGAGGAATGAACATGAGCTTTAACACGAGTATGTTGATAGCAGATATTGTTGGTATAACAGGTTCATTCTCAACAGCCTACGGAGCTCATACTGGAATAGCTACCCTACCCCTTAAATATTATGGAAATGAAGATCAAAAGAAAAAATTCCTGACAGGTCTTGTTTCTGGAGAACTTAAAGGCGCATATTGCCTAACAGAACCCGATTCTGGTTCAGATGCAAATTCAGGAAAATCAAAAGCAATCTTAAATTCAGATAAATCAAAATATATTATAAATGGTCAGAAGATGTGGATATCAAATGGTGGATTTGCAGATATATATATCGTTTTTGCAAAAATCGATGATGATAAAAATTTAACTGCATTCATTGTAGAAAAAAGTCGAGAAGGAATAACAATGAATCCTGAAGAAGATAAATTAGGAATCAAAGGATCTTCAACCCGTCAAATATTCTTTAATGATGTAGAAATACCTNTAGAAAATATGTTAGGGGAAAGAGAAGGNGGATTTAAAATAGCATTAAATGTATTAAATATTGGAAGAATAAAACTTGGAGCAGGTGTATTAGGTGGATGTAGAGGNATNATTGATAATGCAATNANTTATTCTTTAGAAAGAATACAATTTAATGTACCTATATCNTCTTTTGGAGCAATAAAACAGAAACTAGCTATGATGATTGTTCAAACNTTTAGTTGTGAATCAATTTGTTANAGAGCAGGAGATGATATAGAAAAAAAGATTTCATTTTTTCAAAAAGAAGGNAAATCNTTAAATGAATCAGAACTAGAAGCAATTNAATTATTTTCTGTNGAATGTGCAATATCTAAGATTTACGGATCAGAAATATTAGATTTTGTCGTTGATGAAGGACTACAAATTTATGGGGGAATGGGATTTTCTGAAGAAGCCCCAATGGCAAGACCTTATAGGGATGCTAGAATTTCAAGAATTTATGAAGGAACCAATGAAATTAATAGGATGTTAATTGTAGGAACACTGCTAAAAAGATCAATGAAAAAAGAAATTAATTTATTAGAAAAAGCTATGGTAGTAATTAACTCCAATAATTTTGAATCAGTTTCTTATGATGAAAATAATCATTTTGCGTCCGCTTATAATTTAATTGGTAATTTAAAAAATTGTCTTCTCTATATATTAGGTAAGTCAGCAATGCACTTTGGTAATAACATCAAAACTGAACAAGAGGTGATGATGAATATAGCAGATATGATTATATCNGTTTATGTGATGGAATCAACTTTAAAGAGATGTGAAAAGGTATATAAGAATTCTAATAACAAAGTTTTATTAGATATTTCAAAATCATCGATATACTATAANTTNTNATCATTTAAANATAGTTCTATAGAATCTATAATNAGTTTTATGGACGATAATGAATGTAAAAAGNCAGAAAAATTAATAGAAACNTGTACTAATTTTAAGCACTTCAATATTAAAAATATTAATAGAAGAATNGCAGATTATTTTATTGAAAAAAAATCGTATAATATATTTAATAACTTTNAATGAAAAGAGGATCATTCAATTCAAGATTAGGATTTATCCTNGCCGCATCNGGNTCAGCAGTAGGTTTAGGAAATATNTGGAAATTNCCTTTTGANGTNAGTAATGGAGGNGGTGCAGCATTTCTTTTAATGTATCTATTTTTCTGTTTTATNTTATGTTTTCCTGTNATTGTNTCTGAAATAGCTATAGGTAGAAATACTAAAAAGAATGCNATTGGCGCATTCAATGAAATGGGTAAAAGAAATTGGAATTTTATNGGNAAAATGGGTGTTTTNTGTGGTATTTTGATNCTATCATTTTATACCGTAGTTGCAGGATGGGTTTTAGGATATGTATTCGAGATGATAAATGGTAATTTTTCNATCTCTGAAAATTTTGGGGGTTATGTAAACAATACAANTAATGTNATATTATATGCTTCATTATTTATGTTTCTNACNGCACTTATTGTATCTAGAGGTGTTGAAAAAGGTATTGAAAANGCTGCNAAAATATTAATGCCATCATTAATAATCATTATTTTNTCTCTTATTNTTTATGCATTGACACTTCCTAATTCGATTGATGGTATAATTTTTTATTTAGTTCCTGATTTTTCNCAAATAAATCTAACTGTTGCTGGTAATGCTTTAGGTCAAGCCTTTTTCTCCNTATCACTTGGTATGGGNATGCTTATTACTTATGGTAGTTATATTGATGACGATAATGATATAATTAGTTCTGCNNCCCTGATAACNTTAACTGATGTNGGTATAGCNTTTCTANCTGGACTAATTATATTTCCTTTTGTTTTTTCATCTGGCATTGAAACACAAGGAGGNCCAGGTTTAATTTTTCAAGTATTTCCTCAAATTTTTNAAGATTTAGGAGGTACAACAGGTATAATTATTGGATCTACTTTCTTTATTTTGTTATCATTTGCAGCAATAACATCCACAGTTTCATTACTTGAAGTACCAGTTAGTTATTTAGTCGATGAGTTTAATATTGAAAGAAAATTTTCAGTATGGATTGTTGCAGTAGTTATTCTTTTAATAGGTATTCCATCTGTATTCTCACAAGGAAAAAGTATTTTCTTCAGTGAATTTATAACCTATTTTGGAGCAGAAAAACCAATTGATTTTATGCAATTTATTATTGATGTTTCTAACGACACATTACTTCCTTTTGGAGGTTTTTTAATAACAATTTTTGTCGCCTATGTATGGAAAAAAAAGAATCTCTCTGAAGAAATTTCAAAAGGTAACCCTAATTACAAGGGTTCTTTAATGGAAAATTATATTAATTTTTCAATTACTTATATATGTCCTTTGATATTAGGATCTATATTTTTACTTACATTCTTGAATAAATTTTTCGGAATTTAATTACTCAAATCTTAATGATTCAATAGGATCTAATGCAGCAGCTTTTTTAGCAGGAATATATCCACTTAATATTCCAACTAAAGTACTAATTAGTAAACCCAAAATAATCCATAGCCAGGGTATTATAAAATTACCCCCACCAATGTAGATGGTTACTATATTTCCAAAAAATATACCTAAAGTAATTCCACCAAAGCCACCTATTAAACAGATGAGTATTGATTCAATAAGAAACTGATCTCTAATTATTTTTGGTGTAGCACCAATAGATTTTCTTAAACCAATTTCACGAGTTCTTTCAGTCACAGTAACCAACATTATATTCATTAATCCTATTGAAGCACCTAATAAGGTTATAAAACCGATAGTAAATCCACCAATTTTCAAATATGTAGATATTTCATCTAGTTCAGAATCTAATGATTCATTTCTTTCTATTTCAAAAGAATTCTCTGATCCTATTCTGTCTCCTCTATATATCTTAAAAAGATTTTGAGAGTAATTAATGTCATCATCAACTAATTCAATATTTTCTACTTTAATTGTGACTTGATAATTAGCAGTTGGTCTTAATTTTCTTGATGTTTCTATAGGTATTATTATTCTATTGTCTCCACCACCTCCAAAAGAACTACCTTTTTCTTCTAGAACACCAATAACTTGAAACCTATTGCCTCTAACAGAAATAAACTTACTTAATGGTTCTTCATTATTTTTAAATAAGCTAGATTTTAACTTTGATCCAATTATAGCTACAAACTGACCTCTTTCGTTTTCAGATTTTGTAAAATTTCTTCCATTCTCAATTTTTAATTGAGTTACATCTACTAAATTATGATCTCCAGCTTCAACAAAAACATTAGGGTTTGTTACCTCTGATTTATATTTTACTTCAGCAATACGTGTTACTGTGGTACTTACTGTTGCCTTACCAGCTCCATCATATTTCTTTAAAAATTCAGAAATTTCTCTATATCTAATAGGAGGATAATTTTTTTTAACAACACCAGATTCTTTACCTCTATCATTCCTCAAACTTCTAATATAATAGGCATTAGAACCTAATTCAGAAAAACTNTCTGATACTGATTTCTTAATTCCATCAATAGAGGTTAAAATTCCAACTAGNGATGCTATTCCGATAGANATTATTGCAGCAGTTANTAAAACTCTTAATTTATTAGATTTNATTGATGAATATGCTTCAAGCAAATTCCAATTAANGTTTNAAATAAANTTTAGTAATCTTTTCAAATCTGCAGTTTATGCAAATCTATATAAAAAATTATAGAGCAGATTTAGTTGTTGATACAATAACTGATGCTATTTTATATGGNTCTCCATTTGAAGCAGGTCTTCTATCTTCTAATCTACCTACCCAACCATCTTCAACTGTTCCAATAGGAATTCTAATAGATGCTCCCCTATCAGAAACTCCATATGAAAATTTATCAATAGATTGTGTTTCGTGTAANCCAGTTAATCTTTNTTCATTATGTGCTCCATAAACATCCATATGCTTTTTNATATTTTTTCCGTCAAATGCTTCACATATNTTATTGAATAGTTCTTCNCCACCTTTTGTTCTCATAACTTCATTTGAGAAATTAGCATGCATTCCTGAACCATTCCANTCACCTTTNATAGGTTTAGGATGTAAATCAATAGAAACACCCCATTTTTCTGCATTTCTTTCAGCTAAGTATCTNGCTACCCATANTTGATCTCCAGCATTTTTAGCTCCTTTAGCNAANACTTGATATTCCCATTGGCCNGTGGCAACTTCTGCATTGATACCTTCAACATTAATACCAGCTTCAAGACATTGATCTAAATGATCTTCAACAATATCTCTACCAAAAGCGTTTTTTGCTCCAACACTACANTAATATTGACCCTGAGGGGCTGGATATCCATTTTCAGGAAAACCTAAGGGNANATTAGTAGTNGGATCNTTTAAAAAATATTCTTGTTCAAAACCAAACCAAAAATCATTATCGTCGTCATCAATAGTTGCTCTACCATTAGACTCGTGCGGAGTTCCATCTGCATTCAATACTTCAGTCATAACAAGGTAGCCATTCGANCTGTCTGGATCTGGAAATATNGCTACNGGTTTNAGTAGACAATCTGAATCATTTCCTTCAGCTTGTTGAGTAGAGCTACCGTCAAATGACCACATAGGACAGTCTTCAATTTTACCTGAAAAGTCTCTCTCAATACGTGTTTTGCTTCTTAAACTTTGGGTTGGCTTAAAACCGTCAAGCCATATATATTCTAATTTTGATTTTTGTGACATTTTAAATAATAATTTTTTATGTTGAATNATTATGGAATTTAAAAAAATTATTTAATGGAAATTAGAGATATGAAATGAAATTTTATNGATACAATGAAAAAATACATACCTCATAAAATGTACACAAAATACTTNTGAGNATTTATGAAAATTNCAAATATTAAACAGTATTTTATTAATTTTTTAAAATATCNGAAAATGCTTTTTTAAACTTATCTATTTTGGGAGAAATAACATATGAACAATATGAATTGTTTGGATTTAATTCATAATAATTTTGATGATANTTTTCNGCTGGATAGAATTTTTCAAATTTTTCAATTTTAGTTACAATTGGACTATTCCAAGCNCCAGATTCGTCAAGTTTTTTTAGAGTTTCTTCAGATANTTTCTTTTGTTCATCATCATGAAATAAAATAATAGAACGATATTGAGTTCCAACATCAGCACCTTGTCTATTTAAAGTAGTAGGATCATGTGTTCTCCAAAATATCTCAAGTAATTCTAAGTATGAAATTTTACTTGGATTATAAATTACATTAACGACTTCTGCATGATTTGTTGTCCCTGATGTAACATCNTTATATGTTGGATTTTCAGTATTACCTGCTGAATAGCCAGANATTACATCTTCAACTCCATCAACAAGTTCAAAAATAGCTTCTGTACACCAAAAACAACCAGANCCAAATGTTGCAGTTTTTAAATTCATATTATTAANATTTANGAAGAATAATAAAATTAAAAATTTCATCTAATAACAATATCTTTTTTGTATTTTNTTTGCTTCANTATTATTCAACGAAGCCGATATTGAAAAGTTTTTACATGCATTTTTGTCATTTTTTAATTTTAAATAAACTAAACCTAAGTAATAGTATGACTCAGAAAAATCTGAATTTAATGATATCGAGGTTTGATANGATCTAACNGCATCTGAAAACATTCCCTGATATTGTTGTGANCTACCCAACAAATAATAAGCATCATGNANGTCAGGATTAATTTTTATTACTTTTTTAGCATATAATTCAGCATCAACATATTTCTTTTCTCTTAAGCTATTAATAGCTAAACTTAATATAGCATTAACATTTTCCTTATCTAATTCTAAGACTTTATTGTAATCTTTAATNGCATTTTGAAATTGNTTAATTTCNTCAAACGACCTTCCTCTCCTATACAATGATTGTGTATCATTAGGTTTTAATTTTAAGCTTTCTGTATAATACTCAATCGCTTTATTATAATTTTTATTTTGATAATAAGAATCGGCTAATCTTGACTCTTCAGAACCACATGAGAGTAACAAAAAAAACAGTATATATTTTTTCATAAATTTTTTTTTTGTAATTTAGGCAAACCTAAAAACAATATTTGATATGTCTAATATTAAATTATCAAAATCTGAAGAAAACTATTTAAAATCAATTTTTAATCTTTCAGAATTTGGCAATAAACAAGTCTCAACAAATTCTATATCAAAGATATTAAATATAGAGCCAGCATCTGTTACTGATATGATAAAAAAACTTTCAAAAAAAAATCTTATCTATCATGAAAAATATAAAGGAAGTACTATATCTAAATCAGGAATAAAGATTGCTCTTCAAATAATTAGAAGACATAGATTATGGGAAGTTTTTTTACATGATAAACTAAAATTTAAATGGGATGAAATTCATGAAATAGCCGAAGAACTTGAGCACGTATCATCCGAAGAATTAATAGATAATCTAGACAAATACCTAAAATATCCCAAAATTGACCCCCATGGTGATCCTATACCTAATAAGTTAGGAGAAATAGATTTTGTTGACAAAATATCTATTTCTGATCTCAATATTAATGAAAAAGGAATAGTATCTAGAATAATTAATGAAGATGAGGAATTTTTNAATTTACTAAAGAAATTAAANATTGAAATAGGTACAGAAATTACAATAGTTGATAAAATTGACTATGATAAATCGGTTGAAATACTTATTGAAAAAAAATCAGTAATTATCTCTAAGGATATTTCAAATAATATTAAAATAACAAAAATATAAATGGAAAGTGTAATCAATTTTTTTGCTTCTGAACCATCACCTGTCATGCAAGCTTTGTATGCTGGATTATTTACATGGATTTTAACTGCTACNGGAGCTGCATTAGTTTTTATATTCAAATCAACAAATAGAAAATTTTTAGATGCTGCTCTAGGTTTTACAGGTGGAGTCATGATNGCAGCCAGTTTTTGGTCTTTATTATCTCCAGCTATAAATGCTGTTGAAATTCAGAATGAATTAGGTTTAAGTAATTTACCTTCATTTCTTCCTCCTGCAATAGGTTTTTTTTTAGGAGCTATGTTTATGTTTATGTTAGATAAATCTATTCCTCATTTACATATTTTTGGAGAAATTGAGGAAGCTGAAGGTCCTAAGACTGATTTAAAAAAAACCTCATTATTAGTATTAGCAATAGCTATTCATAATATTCCAGAAGGTTTAGCTGTTGGTGTAGCATTTGGAGCACTTGCGTCACCTGAATTTTCTTCTGTTTTTAGTTTAGGATCAGCTGTAGCACTAGGAATTGGAATTGGTATTCAAAACTTCCCTGAGGGATTTGCAGTTTCAATGCCACTTAGAAGAGCAGGATTCAGTAAAATGAAATCTTGGAAGTGGGGTCAATTATCTGCAATTGTAGAACCTATATTTGCAGTAATAGGCGCTGCTTTTGTAATATTAGTTTATCCTATTTTACCTTATGCACTNGCTTTTGCAGCTGGAGCTATGATTTTTATAGTAGTAGAAGAAGTAATACCNGAAAGTCAAAGGGGAGGAAATACTGATTTAGCTACAATGGGATTAATTTTAGGTTTTATTGTAATGATGAGCCTGGATGTTGCGCTTGGATAATTACATCATCCTAATTTTTCATGATCAATAATAATTAATCAATAATCTTATCTTTATGTACTTTTGCATTGTATGAATCTAAATGACACAATTGTTGCTCAATCAACACCTCAAGGAAAAGGAGCTATAGGTATTATAAGGTTATCAGGAAAAAATTCAATTTCTATAATTAATTCAATGTTTCCTTCTAAAGATTTGTCTAAAGAAAAATCTCATACTATTCATTTTGGTAATATAGAGTATGAAAATGATATTATTGATGAAGTTTTAGTTTCAATATTTAAAGAACCTAAATCATATACAAAAGAAAATATTGTAGAGATATCATGTCATGGATCAAACTACATTATAAAAAAAATATTATCAATAACAGTTGAGTTGGGT
>NZWZ01000046.1 GCA_002701745.1 Flammeovirgaceae bacterium | reverse complement strand
TCACAAAAGGTTATTAAAAGTGGAGATGAGTATGCTGTTAATTTATACAATGAATATAATAAAACATTGATGACTTCATTTGATTTTTCTGATGAAGAGTTAAATGCAATTCTAACTTACATTAAGGATGAGTCAACTAAGGAAGTTCAAGTTGTTGTTGCAGATGTTTCTGATGCTTCTGGTCAAGCTGTAGATTCATCTATTAATTCAAATAATTTTTATCTATCTCTTGGACTTAATCTCTTTTTGCTCTTAGTTATAATTTTTATATTATTTAGATTCACTAATCTATCTAAAAAATATGTCCTTCTTCAGGACAATCAGTTAAAAGGTAAGCTACTTGATGATGATGATAAAGAAATAGTTGATAGTGGATTTAATATCAAAGAATTTATTAAGAGTAACAGAGTTGTTGGTATTGCCTCATTTTTATTTATTGGAATATTTGTAAAGTCATGTATAGATGGACTATATACAGTAGGTATTCAACAAAATTATCAACCAACTCAACCTATTGCATTTTCTCATAAAGTTCATGCGGGTCAATATGAAATTGATTGTAATTATTGTCACACTGGAGTAAATATTTCTAAGTCGGCTAATATTCCATCAGTAAATATTTGTATGAATTGTCATAATGCAATAAATACCGATAAACCTGAAATTCAAAAAATATTAACTGCTTATGAAGAGAATAGACCAATAGAATGGGTGAGGGTTCATAATCTACCTGATCTTGCATACTTTAATCACAAACAGCACGTAGCTGTTGGAGGGTTAGACTGTGCTACATGTCATGGACCAATAGAGGAGATGGATGTGGTTTATCAATATTCAGAACTTACAATGGGATGGTGTATTAACTGTCACAGAGAAACTGAAGTGAGTTCAAAAGGTAATGATTATTATAAAAAACTTGTAGAATTACACAATAGTTCATCCAAAAAACCAATGACAGTTGAAGATATTGGTGGACTTGAATGTTCAAAATGTCACTACTAATTATGACTAAAGGAAATAAAATATATTGGAAAGGTGTAGAGCAACTTAAAAATGATTCGTCATTTGTAAAGAATGCTCATAACGAATTTCCAGAACACTTACCAATTAATGGTTCTTCTGATAATTCTAGAAGAGACTTTTTGAAGATGATGGGTTTTGGAATTGCTGCAGTTTCTACAGTAGCATGTGAGGCACCAGTAAAGTATGCTATTCCTTATGTTAACAAACCAGTTGATGTAGATGTATCAATACCTAACTATTATGCCTCATCATTTACAATGGGAAGTGATTACTGTAGTGTTGTTGTTAAAACTAGAGAGGGTAGACCAATAAAAATTGATGGAAACACATATTCTAAAGTTAGTGGAGGGGCAACAACTCCTAGGGTTGAGTCTTCGATATTATCATTATATGACAAACAAAGACTTAAAAGTCCAATGCTTAATAATAAAGAAGCTAACTGGTCCGAGATAGATAAGTTTGTTAATGAAAATCTTAGTAGTTCAAAAAATACATACGTTATTAGTAACTCTATTTCAAGTCCATCAACAAGAGGTGTAATTAATGATTTTTTAAAGAAAAATAATGGAAAACACGTTGAGTATGATGCTGTATCTTATGATGGAATGCTTGACGCCAACAAGGAACATTTTAATAAAAGAAAACTTCCTTCATATGATTTTTCTAAAGCCAAAACCATTGTAAGTTTTGGATATGATTTCCTAGGTAGTTCTTTTAATAGCTCATTATTTAATAAACAGTTCGCAAAAACAAGAAAGGTAAATGCAAAAAATAGAGAAATGTCAAGACTTTATTCGTTTGAGTCTAATTTATCTCTAACCGGATCTAATGCTGATCATAGAATACCTATTAAATCTTCTCAAGCTCCTCTTTACATTGTTGGGTTGTATAATACAATTTCAAAGAAATTAAATAAAACTTCCTTTGTGAAAAACTTTATTGATATTGAAGAATCAGTTCTAGGTAAAGTTGGAAATGAAATTAAATCTGATATTTTAAACATAGTTGCTGATGAATTAATTGAAAATAAAGGAAAGTCAATAGTTATTTCAAATTCTAATGATAAGCATGTTCAATCTTTAGTCAATATGATGAATATAATGCTAGGTAATTATGGTAACACTATTGATACAAATAATTGGTATAATATTAGAAATGGCTCTGATTCAGAAATGGCGAGTTTTATAGATGATATTGATAATAAAAAAGTTGATGCTGTTATTTTCTTAAATTGTAATCCAGCTTATGATCATTTTGCTTCCTCAAATTTAAAAGAGAGTTTGTCCAGTATTCCACTAAGAATTTCTACTTCTGATAGAATTGACGAAACATCGATACTATGTAATGTAATTGCTACTGATTCTCACTTTTTAGAGTCATGGAATGATTTCGAGCCAATTGAAAATTCTTACAGTTTTAGTCAGCCTACTATTAGAAATATTTTCGATACTAGACAATCTCAAGACTCTTTGTTGAAATGGTCAGGTTCTAAAGCTAGTTACTTTAGCATATTAAAATCGAACTGGAGAAGAAAGCAAAAATTAACAAATTCTAATGAACCCTTTCAAATGTTTTGGGATAGGTTAATAAGAGATGGTGTTGCTGAATTTTTATCTTCTAAAAATAAAAAAGAACCTAAAATATCAGCTAAAGTTAATTTTGAAAGTACTTATGCTGGTATGAAAACAGTTTTGAATTCAATGAATTTAGATGAAGCATTTGAAATTAATATTTACTTAAACTCAAGTGTTGGAGATGGAGTTCAAGCAAATAATCCATGGCTTCATGAGATGCCAGATCCTATATCAAAGGTATGTTGGGATAATTATTTATCTGTTAATCCAAAGGATGCTAATAAACTTAATTTAAAGACTGACTCAGGTGTGATGTCTACTAATTTACTTTCTGTAAAACTTAATGGTTCTGAATATGAAATACCAGCTATTATACAGCCAGGTCAAGCAGAAGGAACAATAGGCCTTGCTTTAGGGTACGGAAGAAAACTAGCTGGTCCAGTAGGAGATGATGTCGGTTTTAATGCATATAGTTTAATCGATTCATCTAATAAGAATCAAAACTTAGTTATTAGTAATGTATCAGTTTCAAATTCTGGAAAAGAATATAGAATTGCTCAGACTCAAACACATCAGACGATAATGGCTAGAGAAAGTGTTATCCAAGAAACTACATTAGATGAGTATAAAAAGGATGTTTATGCTGGTAAGTATCAATTTAAAGTAGCAACAAGTCAAGGTAAGAAAAAACCTGAGGAAGTTACCCTTTGGGATGGACATGAGTATCCAAACCATCATTGGGTAATGAGTGTTGACTTGAATGCATGCACAGGATGTGGAGCATGTACAGTCGCATGCCAAGTTGAAAATAATGTTCCTGTTGTAGGAAAAGAAGAAGTTCTTAATAGAAGGGAAATGGCATGGTTAAGAATTGATAGATATTATTCAAGTGATGCTGACGTTGAAGATTTACAGGGTCTTGAAATTGCTGCTGAAAATCCAGAAGTAACTTTCCAACCAATGATGTGTCAGCATTGTAATAATGCTCCGTGCGAAACAGTTTGTCCAGTTGCTGCTACAACTCACAGTTCAGAAGGTTTGAACCAGATGACATATAATAGGTGTATTGGAACAAGATACTGTGCAAATAACTGCCCATATAAAGTTAGAAGATTTAACTGGTTCAAGTATCATGACAACGCTCAGTTTGATAAAAATATCACCATGAATAATGATTTAGGTAAAATGGTTTTAAACCCAGATGTTACTGTTAGGTCAAGAGGAGTTATGGAAAAATGTTCATTCTGTGTTCAAAAAATTCAGCAAGGAAAATTAGTTGCTAGGTCTGAAAAGCGAGAGCTAAAAGATGGTGATGTTAGTACAGCATGTAGTACCGCTTGTCCTACTGGCGCAATAACTTTTGGTGATGTAAATGATAAAAATAGTGATATAAGAAATCTATTNAAGNTAGANAAGATTGATAANNCNACNNTAAANTTAAAAGAAGANAGAGCTTATGCNGTNCTNGATGAAATTAGAGTNAGTCCAAATGTTTGGTACTTNAGAAAAGTAAGAAATAAAAAAAATNNTTAAAAAATGCATGTAGAATCAAAGTTAAGAAANCCATTAATAACTGGAGGNAAGACTATTAAGGATGTATCTGATGATATATGTATAAGGGTTGAAGAAAAACCTTCATGGATGTGGTATGTTGCNATGATTATTTCAAATATAACTCTTATTGTTGGTGCATACGCAGTTTATAGAACCTTATGGGATGGTATTGGAATGTGGGGACTAAATAAGACAGTNATGTGGGCTTGGGATATTACAAATTTTGTATGGTGGGTAGGAATTGGNCATGCTGGTACANTAATNTCTGCTATTTTATTATTATTTAGACAGAGGTGGAGAATGGCNATTAATAGATCTGCCGAAGCTATGACAATATTTGCTGTAATNTGTGCTGCAATGTTTCCATTACTTCATATGGGAAGANTATGGATAGGTTTAATTTGGGTNTTACCATTACCAAATACATATGGATCACTTTGGGTTAATTTTGCAAGNCCNTTATTNTGGGATGTNTTTGCNATTACNACNTATTTTTCTGTATCTCTTGTTTTTTGGTATATTGGATTAATTCCAGATTTTGCTACTATAAGAGATAGAGCNAAAATAGCTGGTAGAAAAATTTCTGCTGTTATTTATGGAGCATTNAGTTTTGGNTGGGATGGTGCNGCAAAGACATGGTCTAGATATGAAACTGTATCATTGGTACTTGCTGGTCTTGCAACTCCTCTAGTTTTATCTGTCCATACNATAGTATCTATGGATTTTGCNACTTCAGTNATTCCTGGCTGGCACACNACTATTTTCCCCCCTTATTTTGTNGCAGGAGCTATTTTTTCAGGTTTTGCTATGGTTTTAACTCTATTAATTATAACTAGAAAGGTTTACAAACTNGAAGATTATATAACGATCAAACATTTAGAATTAATGAATATTGTAATTATTGTAACNGGTTCAATAGTTGGTATAGCTTATTTAACAGAATTATTTATGGCTTGGTATTCAGGAGTAGAGTATGAGCAATACGCATTTTATAATAGAGTNACTGGTCCTTATTGGTGGGCTTANTGGTCNATGATGACATGTAATGTAATTTCACCNCAATTATTCTGGTTTAAAAAAATTCGAACGAATATAGCTGCAACATTTATAATATCGATTATTGTAAATATAGGTATGTGGTTTGAAAGATTTGTTATTATCGTAACCTCATTACATAGAGATTTCTTACCATCAAGCTGGGCTATGTTTTATCCTACTATATATGATGTNGGAATGTACTTATTTACTTTCGGTTTATTTTTTACAGCATTTTTAGCGTTCTCAAGATTTTTCCCAGTAATAAATATGGCAGAGGTAAAAAGTATTTTAAAACATACAGGTGAAAAAGTAAAAATTAAATAATGGACGAAAAAGGAAAAAAGTTTATTGTTGGAATTTATGAAGATGAAGATATTCTTCTTGATGCNATAAGTTCAGTTAAAGACAAAGGCATTAATATTTATGAAGTTTACTCTCCTTTTCCTGTNCATGGTATTGAAAANAAACTCGGTTACAAAAGATCTAGATTGTCTATTGCTGCATTTTGTTTTGGNTTNTTAGGTCTATGTTTAGCATTAACAATGATGATAGGTATGATGACAATAGACTGGCCAATGATCATTGGAGGTAAAGACTTTCTCCCTTTACCTGTATTTATACCTGTTACTTTTGAGATGACAGTTCTATTATCTGCATTTGGGATGGTGGGTACTTTTTTTGTAGTAAGTGATTTAAAACCATGGGGTATACCAAAAACCTTTGATTTAAGATCTACAGATGATAAACATGTTATGGCTATTGAATTAGATAATAATAAAATTGATTCAAAAAAAATTAAAACAATTTTAAATACTAGTGGNGCTTCTGAAGTTAACGATAAGATAATGGATTTATGAAAAATATTGTAAAATTAATTTTGGTGATANTACTTATCTCTTCTTGTTCAGCAAGGAAGGACGATCCTGGTGTTGAATATGCACCTAATATGTATCATTCTGTCCCTTATGAGCCTTTATCTCAAGTNAAAGATGAAGAAATTGGAAGTTGGTTAGATTCTAATCCTGATGATGGTCATGGTGAGTTCTATAACTCTAATCCATACAATCCATATGGTATGACNATGAGGGAACCAGTTGAGAATACTGTTAAGAGAGGTTCTTACCTTCCTTACAGAATNCCTAAAGATAGTATTGAATTAGCTGCTANAGTAAAAAACCCAATTGAATCATCTGATGAAGTTTTGAAAGAGGCGAAAGTTCTATATGAAAGATATTGTATTCATTGTCATGGAGAAAAAGGTATGGGAGATGGATTAGTAGGACAAGTATATAAAGGTGTAACAGCATACAATTCAAGAGCTGTAAAAGATAGATCTGAGGGTCACATTTTTCATGTAATTACTCACGGTAAAGGAAGAATGTGGGGNCATGGATCACAGATTTCAATTGANGATAGATGGAAAATTGTAAAGTATGTACAAACACTTCAAAAACAATAGTATGAAAGAAATTTTTGATTTTAATAGTAACATAAAAAAGAATNTACTTTACTTATTTATTGGGGGANTNNNNCTTTCNTTAATTGGATTATATCAGGTGATAAACTCTGGACATGGTCATGAAGAAGTATCTGAAGTTGTTGGTGGTGCCTACAACTCNGGTGGTGGTCATTCAGAATTTCATTGGTATCATAGATTATATTCTAATTTATGGATAAATGTAGTCTACTTCCTTGGTATTTCAATTTCAGCTATATTCTTTGTCGCTATTCAATATGTATCTCAAGCAGGATGGTCTTCGGGAATATTAAGGGTTCCTCTTGCAATAGGGAGATGGTTATTACCAGGTAGTGTATTAATGTTAGTTGTATTTGCAATTACTAATCATGATGTATTTCATTGGACTCATGAATATTTATATGATAAATCAGATCCCCGATATGACTATGTTATTGATGGAAAAAAAGCTTATTTAAATTTACCTTTTTTCCTTGGGAGGATGATTTTCTTTCTTGGAATTTGGTATCTCTTCTATGCTTTAATACTAAAGCATGTTGCTCGAGAAGATAAATTGGGAGGCACGGAATCATGGCAAAAGTTATTTACAATTTCTACAGTATTCGTTGTATTTTATGCATTTACGCAATCAGTTGCTGCTTGGGATTGGGTGCTATCAATTGATACACACTGGTTTAGTACAATGTTTGGATGGTATGTATTTGCTAGTTGGTGGGTATCTGCTCTCGCACTAATTACTTATATCATAATTATCTTAAGAGATAATGGGTACTTAAGTTTTGTGAATCATAGTGTTCTTCATGATTTAGGAAAATATGTTTTTGCATTTAGTGTTTTTTGGACTTATATATGGTTCTCCCAATTCCTCTTAATTTATTATGCAAATATTCCTGAAGAAACAATCTATTTTGTTGAGAGACTTGACAGTGATATTTATTTTCCTTTCTTTATTGTAAACCTTATTTTAAATTTCTTCTTTCCATTTTTATTTTTAATGACTAGAGCAAGTAAAAGATTTACTAGATTTTTAAAGATAGCTTGTCCAGTAGTTTTATTCGGGCACTTTATAGACTTTTATTTAATGATAACACCTGGTATTCTAAAGTCAAATGGAGGGTTTGGATTTTTAGAAATTGGATTACTTTTAGTGTTTTTATCTGCATTTTTATTTGTTGTTTTACAAGGTCTAACCAAACTTCCTTTGGTTGCAAAAAATCATCCAATGTTAGATGAAAGTTTACACCACGATATTTAATTTTTATTTTGAAATTTCAAATTAAACAAAAGATTTTTTGGTTGTAAAATTCATCAATTGATGGGTGGAAATTTCCAACTTGGTATATAAATTTGCTCTATGAATTTAGTAATAGGATTAATTCTAGTTTTATCTCTGACAGCAGTATTTTTATTCTTTAGATCTACAGAAATATTGAGTGTTGCTAAAAAAAGAATTTCAGATTCTTTTGAAGATGGAAATAATAATTTTAATGCATTATCTGGTGTTATTTTCCTAGTCATTTCATTTGTTGCGATCATCTGGTATTCTTATGATCAATTTGATAATTATTTTCTTCCTATGGCATCTGAACATGCACCTGAAATTGAGGTTCTTTTTTGGGTAACAACTGCCATCACCTTCACTGTATTTATATTGACTCAGATTGTTATGTTTTACTTCGGGTATAAATACAGATTTAAGAAAACAAGAAAAGCTCACTTTTATCCTGAAAACCATAAATTAGAAATTATTTGGACTGTAATTCCTGCAATTGTATTAGTTGGATTAATAGGTTGGGGTTTAGTCAAATGGAATAAAATTATGGGACCACCACCTGAAGATGCAGAAGTAATTGAAGTTGTAGGATATCAGTTTGCGTGGGCATCTAGATACCCAGGACCAGATAATGAATTGGGTAACTCAAATTATAAATTAATTGATGTTGATAATATTGTTGGTATAGACTTTTCAGACTCTTCGTCATTAGATGATTTTATGCCAAGAGAAATTCATATTCCAAAAGGTAAACCTGTTCTTTTCAAGATTAGAGCACGAGATGTTATTCATAGTGTTTATTTACCTTACATGAGATCTCAAATGAATGCTGTTCCAGGTATGCCTACACAGATGTGGTTTGTTCCTTCTAAAACTACTGAGGAGATGAGAGCTGAAACTGGAAATGAAAATTTTAATTATGAAATAGTATGTAATAAAATTTGTGGAAGAGCACATTTTTCTATGAAGCATACTGTTGTAGTAGTTGAAGAGTGGGAATATATCAAATGGAAAAATTCTCAAAAATCTTGGATTGAAAAAAATCCTGATTATTATTCAAATTTTGTTAAAAACAATTCTACGGATGTTGCCGTATTAAACGATTAAATATGGGAGTTACAAAAACAATAACAAGTAAGCCAAAAACTAAAGTTGAAGAACACCATCATGAACACCATGATGAAAGTTTTATAACTAAATATATATTTAGCGAAGATCATAAGATGATTGCTAAACAGTTTCTTATAACTGGTATTTTTTGGGCAATAATTGGAGGTGCTATGTCATCCCTATTTAGAATTCAGTTAGGATTTCCTGATATGGATCTTACTGCATTAAGTCCAATTATAGGTAATTGGTTGACTCCTCAAGGTAAAATTGATCCAGAAGTATATTTAGCTCTTATTACCATGCACGGAACTATTATGGTATTCTTTGTGTTAACAGCTGGTTTAAGTGGAACATTTAGTAATTTTCTTATACCTCTTCAAATTGGCGCAAGAGATATGGCTAGTGGATTCTTAAACATGTTATCGTACTGGTTTTTCTTTCTCTCAAGTATAGTAATGTTTATCTCGATATTTGTTGAAGGAGGTCCTGCAAGTGGTGGTTGGACTATTTATCCCCCTCTGAGTGCTTTACCTCAGGCAGTATCNGGATCTGGNATGGGTATGACTNTATGGCTANTATCAATGTCATTATTTATTGTATCTGCATTACTTGGTGCATTAAACTATATAACTACAGTTATNAATTTAAGAACTGAAGGAATGACATTCTTTAGGATGCCTCTTACTATTTGGGCATTTTTTGTAACCGCTATNTTAGGTGTTTTATCATTNCCAGTACTCTTATCTGCAGCATTGCTTCTNNTNATGGATCGTTCATTTGGAACGAGTTTCTATTTATCTGATATTTATATNGCTGGTGAAGCTTTATCAAATCAAGGAGGTAGTGCAATCCTATTCCAACACCTNTTTTGGTTCTTAGGTCATCCNGAGGTTTATATTGTTATTTTACCTTCTCTAGGTATAACATCNGAAATTATAGCTACTTGTTCAAGAAAACCAATATTNGGATATAGAGCTATGGTATACTCTATATTTGGTATTGGAGTATTATCATTTGTTGTTTGGGCTCACCACATGTTTATATCTGGAATGAACCCATTCTTAGGATCTGTTTTTACAATATTGACACTTATAATTGCTGTACCATCTGCGATTAAAGCATTTAATTATATAGCAACACTATGGAGAGGAAATATAATTTTTACNCCTGCTATGTTATTTTCAATTGGTTTNGTTTCATTCTTCATTTCTGGNGGATTAACTGGATTNTTTTTAGGTAACTCTGTTNTTGATATNAATTTACATGACACATATTTCGTTGTNGCTCATTTTCATATTGTTATGGGNAGTGCTTCATTCTTTGGNNTATTTGCTGGTGTNTATCACTGGTTNCCTAAAATGTTTGGAAGAATGATGAATAGNACTTTAGGTTATGTNCATTTTTGGATTACCTTNATTGGTGCTTATCTNGTTTTCTTTCCATTACACTATATTGGNATAGCTGGNTTTCCAAGAAGATATTATTCATTTACTAATTTTGAAACAGGAAGAATTGAATCATTTATTGATTTAAATACTTTTGTAAGTTTTGCTGCAATTTTAACTTTTATAGCTCAATTTATCTTTTTATTTAATTTCTTCTATTCAATGTATAGAGGTAGAAAAGCGTCTNCTAATCCTTGGAAATCTAATACAATAGAGTGGNCAACTCCTATTGAACCAGGTCATGGTAATTGGCCAGGAAAAATACCTACAGTATCTAGATGGCCATANGATTATAGTAAGCCTGGNGCNAAGGATGATTTTATNCCTCAGCATATTCCTCTTTCTTCNACGAAAGAATCTAATATGCCTGAAGATGAACACAGGTAAATACAATGTTCAGTTTTTTAGGATCTAGTTATAAAAGCCTAACAAAAATAAGTTTAGTACTTCTTTATCTCCTAATACTTGCAGGNGGAGTNGTAAGNTGTACAGGATCGGGNATGGGTTGCCCAGATTGGCCNAAGTGTTTTGGTATGTATATACCACCAACNTCNGTTTCTCAATTGCCAGAGAATTANAAAGAAAGCTTTGTAGAAGGNAGAGTTGAAAAAAANANAAGACTTTCCAAAGTTTTAAATGCTATAGGTTTANACGAAACAGCTGATAAAATAATTAACGANCCAAGTATAAAAGAAGCTGAAGAATTTAATGTATTTAAGACATGGACTGAGTATATAAATAGACTTATTGGTGCTATAGTAGGGTTTTCCTTAATTTTTATTTTTATATCATCTATTAATATTAAGCCATTCAACTCAAGATTATTTATTCTATCACTTCTATCAATAATATTAGTATTTTTTCAGGCTTGGGTAGGATCTATAGTAGTTTCCACTAACTTACTTCCTGGACTCATAACATTTCATGTAATAGTAGCTTTAGTTATAATTTGGAATGTTATATTATGTTATTATTTATCAACTAATAATAATACAAAAGTTGAAAAATCTTCAATACTTTCTTACGCTATAATATTTAGTTTATTTCTTTTTTTAATTCAAATGGTTTTGGGGACTGATGTGAGAGAAAGTGTCGATACTTTTCTAAAGGTTTTTGGTTTTGAGAATAGATCTCAATTAATTGAAAATTTAGGTAGTAATTTTATTATTCATAGATCATTCTCATTGATTATATTATTAGTCCAGATGTTTATAACATATCTAGTTTTTATAAGATCAAAACATTCTAAAGAATTCAAGAATATTTCAATTGTAATGTTAATTCTTATAGTTTCTGAAATATTAGTTGGAGCTGGTATGGCATATTTTGAAGTTCCAAGAGTTTTACAGCCTATTCATTTACTTCTAGCATTTATGATAGTTGGTTTACAGTTTTACATATATTTAAAGAACTCTAACATTAAAAAAGTAAATTCGTTATGATACTTACTACCTCTAAAACTATATTTGCGATTGAAAAAATTATGAGTATTCTTAAGGTCATATTTGAGTTAACAAAGTTTAGACTCTCTTTTCTAGTTTCATTTTCAGCTATTTTTGGATTTATACTTGCCTCTGATAATTTTTATATAATAGATTTAATAGTATTAGGAATATCTGGTTATTTAGTTACTGCAGCATCAGTTATAAATAATCAAATTATTGAAAAAGACTTAGATAGTAAAATGGATAGAACTAAAGATAGACCTCTTCCAACAAATAGAATATCTAAAAGAAATTCATTAATAACTTCTGTATTCTTTATGGTAATAGGTTTAACTATCATGACCTTATATTTTAACATGGTTGCTGGACTTTTAAGTTTAGTATCTTTATTCTTATATACATTTATTTATACACCACTTAAAAGAATTGGACCCATTGCTGTTTTTGTAGGTGCTATTCCTGGTGCATTGCCACCACTAATTGGTTGGGTAGCTTTTTCTGGTGAAATTACTATTGAAGCTATAATTATATTTAGTATTCAGTTTATATGGCAGTTTCCTCATTTTTGGGCCATTGCTTGGATTTATCATGATGATTACAAAAAGGTTGGTTTTAAATTACTACCAAGTAAAGGAGAAAAAAATTTTAATACAGCTCTTAATATAATGACATATACACTCTTTTTAATACCATTAGGATTATTACCTACTATTTTTGGTATAACTGGAATAATTTCTGGAGCAATAGCAGTATTATGTGCTATTTTATTCCTTGCCCAAACTTTTAAATTATTTAAAGATTATTCAAGATCCTCTGCATTAAAGATAATGTTTGGTTCTTTTATTTATTTACCAATTGTTCAAATTAGTTTCATTTTAGATAAAATATAAAATTATGAGTACTACACAAACTTCTAAAATTTTAAGAATGAATCCTAGAATCTTTATGGTTTGGATTTTTATGATATCTATTTCAATGATATTTGTTTCATTAATTAGTGCATATATAGTTAAAAAAGGTGAACCTGGTGGATTTAATGTTGATCTTCCGTCAATGTTTTATTATTCTACTGCCGTAGTTTTACTGAGTAGTATTTTTAAACAATTATCTTATTTTGCTTCAAAAAAAGATAATTTTAAAAATCTTAAATTATATCTATTTCTTAGTTTATTAACTGGTATTTTATTTTTAATCACCCAATATCTAGGCTGGGTACAACTTGTTGGTGGGGGAGTTTATTTTGTTGGTCATCCGGATGGTTCATTTATATATATACTAAGTGGAGTTCATGCCTTTCATTTGATTTCCGGTTTATTTTTTATTTTGTATGTCTATAGAAAATCAGTCAAATTAGATGTACATTCTAAAAATATGATTTTTGTTGAAATGTCTACCACTTATTGGCATTTTCTTGCTGGATTATGGGTTTATTTATTTATTACTTTGTATTTTTATAATATATAAAAATGGCTAATTCAGTATCAGTTAACACAACTAATAAAGATTTATGGGCAGGAGGTGCTGAGCCTTATAAGGCTAGTTATGGAAAGCTCATGATGTGGTTCTTTTTAATATCAGATGCATTTACATTTTCGGCATTTTTAATAGCATATGGTGTTATAAGATTTAGACATCCAGGTTATGAGGGAACTTTATCAGATTTTTCTTTTTCACAAACATATTGGCCAGTTCCTGAAAAAGTTTTTGAAGCTTTTCCTTTTTTCCATGGAGTTGAGCTTCCACTAGTTTTTGTGGGTCTTATGACCTTTATACTTATATTAAGTAGTGTTACTATGGTTTTAGCTGTAGAAGCAGGACACAGAATGGATCGTCAAGGAGTAGAAAAATGGATGGTATGGACAATTTTTGGAGGTTTAGTATTTTTAGGGTGTCAAGCTTGGGAATGGTCACATTTTATACACGGAACCGATGCAGGATCAAGACTTTTAGATGGTTCAATCATTTATGGTGCAAACCTTGAGCTCAATCAATATGGACCACCAGATTTTGCTGCTTTCTTCTTTTTTATTACAGGATTTCATGGATTCCATGTGTTTAGTGGTGTTGCACTTAATTTTCTAATATTTTATCAGGCTACTGTTGGAATTTTAGAAAGAAGAGGNCATTATGAGATGGTNGAGAAAGTAGGTTTATATTGGCATTTTGTNGANNTAGTTTGGGTTTTTGTTTTNACATTTTTTTATTTAGTTTAATATTATGATAGAGCCAGAAATTTCGACTATAAAACCACAACCAGCTGACAAGAAAAAAATTTTTAAGATTTGGTGGGTTGCTGGAATATTAGCATTGGTTACCGCTGCAGAATTCTATGTTGCGTTACAATTTCCTGAATCATGGAAAGGTTTTAAAATATTTTTATTTATTGGAATGACATTTATTAAGGCAGGTTATATAGTAATGGAATTTATGCATTTAGGTCATGAGCAAAAGTCATTGATGTGGACTATNCTTATTCCAACTGCTTTTGTTGTTTGGCTTCTTGGAGCATTATTTATTCAGGCTGACGCTATTTATCAAGCTATTTACGGTTAATGAATCTTTTTCGAAAAGGTTTTGTCCTTTTATTTGCACTTCTTTTTCCAGTAATTATTTTTTTATTTCTTAAATTCTTTGGACAAAATGAATATGAACTTTCTGTTTATAATTCTTCATGTTCTGACTCAATTGGAAAAATTTTTTCAGATTCTAATGTTAGTTTAAATAATATTAAAATATTAGATGTNAGACTTAATAATGATAATCTTTTAATTGATAACNATNTTAATAAATTAGAAATCAGTGATGAAATTANAGTTATAACCTTATCCGACCAACTACGTAATTTAAAGTGGTTGAATATTAAAGACGATAGTTCATTAATTAAAAATTTAACTACTTGTATTGAAAATATTGTTTTTGAGAAATCCTTTATTTTATTGTTGGATAAAAATAATAATGTTAGAGGGTATTTTGATTCAGCAGATAGAGGGGAGATAGAGAGGTTAGATGTTGAAATTGATATATTAAAATTAGAGAAATGAATAATAATTTAGTAAAAGTAATTACAGTTGTTTCCATTATTATTCCTTTGGCCGTTGCTGTACTTCTTTTTATGCCAAGTAAAATTGAACTATTTGGTGATTGGACATATAAACTACCTCACTTTAACGCAATTATTAATTCATTAACATCTTTATTTTTATTCCTATCATTTTACATGATTAAGTTTAAAAAAAATCTCAAAGCTCATCAGAATTTAAATACTGCTTCATTTATTTTAGGTGCAATTTTTTTAGTTTCTTACATAATTTATCATTCTTCAGTAGAAAGTACTTCGTATCAAGGTGATCAAAGATTTATTTACTTCTTCTTTCTGATATCTCATATTTTATTATCTATTGTAGTAGTTCCTTTTGTACTATTTGCTTTCTATTATTCATTATCTAACCAAATTGAAAAACATAAAAAAGTAGTTAAATATACTTTTCCAATATGGTTATATGTTTCTGTTTCTGGAGTAATTGTTTATTTTATGATAAGTCCTTTTTATGCTCAATGATTAAAAAAATATTACCCTTAATTCTTATTCTAATATCTATTACTGAATTATATTCTCAAGGATGTTCTATGTGCAGAGGTATTGTTGAGAGTGATGCCAACTCTGGTGGTACAGGAATTTCATCGAGTATCAATTCAGGAATAATATATTTGTTCACATCTACTTATGTTTTAATACTTATAGGAGCAGGGTTCTGGTATCATAGAAGCAAAAAAAATATTAAAGAAATTGAGAAGAAAGATAAAATAAAGAAAAGGGTAGCTTCACTAATTGATTAAAATTACTTTATTTTTTTCATTAGCTTATTAGAAAAAATAAAACTATTAAGTTCTTTTATTTTAGTCTTTAGTATTTTCTTGTTATCACCCTCCCAAAGCTTTTTCCCATTATGTAAAAACATAATATATTCTCCAATTTCAATAACTGAATTCATATCATGAGTGACCACAATTGTGGTTGTATTAAGTTTTTGAGTTAATTCGAGTATTAAATCATCTATTTTAATTGCTGTGAGAGGATCAAGTCCTGAATTCGGTTCATCACAGAATAAATATTTTGAATCATTTACTATTGCTCTAGCTATACCAACTCTTTTTTTCATTCCGCCACTTAATTCAGATGGCATTTTTTGATTAATCTTATCCAATCCAACAAGGTTAAGACAATGATTAACTTTTTCAATTTTCTCTTTTTCAGATATCTCAGTTAAAATATCTAAGGGAAATTTAATATTTTCTTCAACATTTTTAGAATCGAATAGGGCGCTTCCCTGAAATAGCATTCCTATTTCTCTTCTTATTTGAGTAGTAGTATTTTTATCAGATTCAGTGAAATATCTACCATCAAATAATACCTTTCCATTATCTGGAGATAATAATCCAACAAGACATTTCAATAGCACACTTTTTCCAGTTCCACTTGCTCCAATGATCAAATTGGTTTTACCTTTTTCAAATTTTCCGCTAATTCCGTGAAGAACTTTCTTGTCATCAAAGGATTTAGTTATATTTTTAATTTCTATCATAACAAAATTTGAGCTAAAATATAATCAGCAACCAGTATTGCTATACAACTATTTGTTACTGCATTTGTACTTGATTTTCCAACCTCTAATGCCCCCCCAGAAGTGTAGTAACCTTGAAACGAAGAAATAGATGCTACTATGAAAGCAAAAACATATGATTTTATAAGAGCAAATGGTATATTGAAAGGATTAAATTCATAACGCAGTCCATAGATATATTCTTGCCCAGTTATAATATCAGTCATAACTCCTGCAGTATACCCACCAAGAATTGCTAATGTAGCTGAAATAACAACTAGAATTGGAAACATCAGAAGTGCAGCAATAATTTTAGGAAGTACAAGATATGAACTTGAATTTATTCCCATAACTTCAAGAGCATCAATCTGCTCCGTTATTCTCATTGTACCTAGTTCACCAGCAATATTTGATCCAACTTTACCGGCAAAAACAATAGCTATAATGGTTGGTGATAGTTCAAGGAGAGTCATATCTCTAACAACCAATGAAATAACATAATCAGGTATCAAAGGACCAACTAAATTAAATGCTGTTTGAATAGTTGTAACAGCACCCATAAAAATTGAAACTATTGATACAATAAATAGACTATCATATCCTATTTTAATACATTCATTAACAGTTAGGCTAAAATATGTTTTTAGTTTTTCTCTTCTTTCAAATAAAGAGATTAAAAACAAGATGTATTTTCCGAAATTTTTCAATTAAATATCTATTTATTCATTAATATACATACAAATTTGTAAATTAATTACATCATTTTAGTCTTATGAATAAAACATTAATAATTACTGGAGGTTCAAAAGGAATTGGCCGTTCAATTGCAATGAAATTTGCTGAAAATAACTTTGATATTTATACCTGTTCAAGAAATA
>NZWZ01000002.1 GCA_002701745.1 Flammeovirgaceae bacterium | reverse complement strand
ATAAAAGGTCTTTTTCAATTCAAGAAAGAAGAAATAGATTTTGTATTTAAAATATTGATATCAAGTATACCAGTAGGAGTTATTGGAGTATTATACGAGAAAGAAGTAGAGTCTTTTTTTATAGGAAATATTGTTTTAGTTGGGTCCATGTTATTGATAACAGCTGCTTTATTATTTTTCACATACTTCAAAAAGAATGATTCTAAAAAAAATATTTCCTATGCTGACGCAATAATTATTGGCTTAGCTCAGGCTCTGGCAATACTTCCAGGTATTTCAAGGTCAGGTTCAACAATATCCATGGCTTTACTTTTAAATGTAAACAGAGAGAAAGCGACAAAGTTTTCTTTCCTTATGGTACTAGTTCCTATTTTCGGAATCCTGATTTTAAAATCCATTAAAGGATTTTCAGAAATTTCTCAAACATCTAATATTTACTTATTTGAATCATCATATATAATTGGATTTTTCTCTGCATTATTTAGTGGAGTATTTGCATGTAGAATCATGCTTAAAATAGTAAAAGAAAGTAAGTTGATTTATTTTTCGGCCTACTGTTTATTAGTAGGTTGTACTGGAATTTATTTTGGATCAAAAAACTCAGATGAGACATTTTATATTACTCCAATAAAAGAGTTAAGTGAGCTTAGAAAAATTTCAAAAAATTCAAAACCACCAACTCTAGACAGTTTAGAATCCCATAAAAAACTAATAGACCTCAAAAAACTAGATGAAGAGCTTAAATTGGATATAAGGTATGCATCTACAAATAATTTTATGAGATCAAAATTTTATGTGAATGAGAGGGCTTTTTTTAATATGAATGCAGCAGATAGATTAATTGAAGCTAAAAATGAGTTAAAAGAATTAGGATATGGAATTATAATATATGATGCCTATAGACCTTGGTTTGTAACAAAGATGTTTTGGGAGGGGACCCCCGAAAATCTTAAACATTTTGTTGCAAACCCAGAAAATGGATCATCTCATAATAAAGGATGTGCCATAGATATTGGTTTGTATGATATTGAAACAGGAGAAAGTATTGATATGATTTCTGGATATGATGAATTTACAGAAAGAGCATACCCAAACTACATGGGTGGATCAAAGAAACAAAGAGATATAAGAGATATGCTTATTCAAGTTATGGAAAAAAATGATTTCACTGTATACGAATACGAGTGGTGGCATTTTAATTATAATAAATGTGACTCAGGGATTATGAATTATTCTTTTTCTGAGATAGACTCACTCAATTCCGTCTAAAATTTTTTGGCCAGAAGACATACTTGTTTCAAACTTTTCTGACACATCATCAATACTTTTCTTAAACTCATTAAGTTTATTATTTACTTGTAAAAGGTCAATTCCTTCAAGNTTGTCATGAGTTTTTTTATCCATAGGATATTTATCAAANGAGAACTCATTACTAAAGTCCTTCATAAAATTCATCATTGACATACGTGCAATATCAAGGTTTTTTATAGCNTCATTNNCTTCCTCTATCCCATCTATTTCTAGAAGATTANTTTTAATATTTTTAATGTTTTTCATTTCAAGCATTAGATCATCATGCTCTTTCATTATATCATCCAAAAGCTCTACATTGGATAAATGAAGATTGTTATTATTAGAACAAGAAATTAAGACAANTANTACAAATATATATTTCATAATTAATGATTTTTATGTCCACCTGGACTNTACTGTAAATTTAAANTAAAACNATTAAAATTTCCAATTTGTAANCCCTCNTANCTCATATATGTAGGAAATAAATATTCGAATGAGATTCTNGAGTTTCTTAGTAATCCTTTTTTTATAGAAAGNTTAAANCCNACAGCTGAATTAATTAATATATANCCTGANTTACTGATATTATTAAGTATCATTAAGTTCGAAACTAATTCTTCATCTTCACCACTCATACTACCTTGATAAATGTAGTTTTGCCTCAAGCTAAAACTAAAAGGTTTATTTAAATTAATTGCNCCCCAATAGTTTANACTNAACTTATTACCNTATTTATATCCTNCTNNNTTTTCNCCTAATGANANNTTATANAGAGGCTGNACACCCAAAGAAAATTTTTTAAANTGAAAAAAACTTGTAAAACCAGNTATAGATGATAAATGTCCATTTCCTGTCTGAAGGGAATATGGNAACTTTTCATTTTGATATTTTTTATTAATAGNCCCAGAAGGTAATACAAAACCAATATTAGAATGAATTTTAACCTTAGAATTAGAAAAAATATTATATAAAACTTGGATGTCAATNTCTCCCACTCCACTAGAAGACATGCGAGCTGNATTATTTTGTTTGTTAATATANGAATATTNCTTNTCGTGAAAAGTCAAATTAGTAAATAAGGTTACATTATTTGAAAGACCATACATAAATTCTAAAGAGTGAGTATTTTGTATTTGTTGGGTNACATGTCTATCATAAAAATTTGTAATTTCATCTTTACNNTATACTATATTTCCATTATAACTTCCATCTCCTTTNGATGAAAAATACCTGTAACCAATCATTACCCCACCTCTTGAATGAACGTGATCAGCAAGCACCCCNGAAGGAGCATGGGCATCAGGTCTAGAAAAGTCCCATGACTTCATNTTCATTTTCATAAANTGATCCTGAACATCAATAAATTTTCCACTTGGNCCTATTTTATTATTTTGAGAAATNAACTCTTTAACAAAAAAACTTATNTCCTTCTCTAAGTCTCTTACTTTACTAATGCTAAACTGAGCAATAATTTTTTCAGGACTTGATTTATCTANTATATTTCCTTTAAAATTATCGATTTCAAGTTCNGTAGATCTTTTATATTTCCATCCAAAAGAAACAGATATAAAATATTTNGTTTCTGTATCAGAAAAATTNAATCCTTGAGACTGTAGGTTTTTCTTTATTATATCTCCTACTTGATTNTCAGTAATCTCAAAACTTGATCCTATATCTATCTTNTCTACTAGATTAAGTGATAAATATTTTGAATCTTGAGATAAGACAATATTATTTAAAAACAGAAATAGAAGAATTAAATATCTTTTCATACATTTATTCATTACTAAAATAAANCTTTTACTTTGCTGAAAAAAGCNNAATNCAAATCTTATGAGTTTTTTAGATAAATATAATAATGGCCAGACTCTCTTAGTAGATAAAGATTTANATTGGACATCATTTGATGTNGTAAAAAAAATAAAAAATATCATAAAGTGTAAAAAAGTTGGACATGCAGGAACTTTAGATCCATTNGCNACAGGTTTGCTCATAATTTGTACTGGTAAAAACACTAAAAAAATAAATGATNTACAAAATCAGGATAAAGTTTATACTGGTGAATTCATTCTTGGTAAATCAACCCCNTCTCATGACTTAGAGACAGANTTTAATTCTCAAAAAGACNTTAAAAATATTNCANNGGATAGAATTGAAGAAGTATCTAAACGATTTGTAGGTGAACAACTNCANAGACCACCAAAATTTTCTGCAGTGAAAGTNAATGGNAAGAGAGCATATGAATATGCAAGAGATAATGANGANGTAAAAATTAAAGAAAAAAACATTAATATCTACGAATTTAAAATCANNGAATATAACCTNCCAAACATATCATTCAAGATATCGTGTACAAAAGGTACNTANATTNGATCTATTGCTCGTGATTTTGGAGAGAAGTTAGGTTGTGGTGCNGTACTTTCTAAATTAAGACGAACAGAGATAGGAAATTATNATGTNGAGGACGCATTCAAAGTAAATGANTTAGCTGATAAATTAAAAAAAGAAAAAATTGAGAGTAATAACAGATAATTCTTCAATTAATGATTCAGGATACAATATTGCNACNNTTGGTTACTTCGATGGTATTCATCTTGGACACAAAAAGATTCTNAATGAATTAGTGGGACAAGCTCAAAAAAGAAATGGCAAAAGTATACTTATTACATTTTGGCCTCATCCTAGAAACATATTAAATCCAAATACATCTGTAGAATTACTTCTTAGTAATGATGATAAACATNTATTTTTAAANAATATAGGTATTGATTATTTATACATAATNGAGTTTACCAAAGAATTTTCAAAAATTAGTGCACATTCTTTTATTNNAAATTATATTATTAAAAAACTTAATGTTAGTAAGTTAATTATAGGATATAATCATTCTTTTGGTCACAAAAGAGAAGGTAATTNTAATTTTCTTCAAAAAAATATAGAAAAATACAATTTTGAAATCCAGGAAGTTAAAAAGAAAGAAATTGATNATAANTTAAANATTAGTTCCTCTTCAATNCGAGANGAAGTNAGAATTGGAAGTATTGATNTAGCAAATAAAATGTTAGNTTATAAATATTACATAACAGGAGAGGTTATTAAAGGAGATGGAATTGGAAAAAAAATCAAGTATCCAACAGCAAATATTTTACCCGATAAAAATTCTAAACTTATACCTGGTAATGGAGTATATGTTTGCCAAGTAAATTTTGATAATAAAAATCTTCGGGGTATGCTAAATATTGGAAATAGACCTACTGTAGATGGTAAAGAAAGGAGAATAGAATTACATATCTTTGATTTTAATACTAATATTTATGGAAAAAATGTAAAAATTAGCTTAATTAAAAAGATCAGAGATGAAATTAAGTTTAATAACTTAGACGAGCTTAAAGACCAGCTTCAAAAAGATGAAATTAAATCAATTAATATTTTAAATAATGAAAAAATCTGAAATTAAATTTATTGTTACACTAGACAAAGAAAATATACCTGAGAAAATAGAATGGATGGCTGAAGATAGTCTTAGTGATAGTTTATCAGAAACAAAATCCATAAGTTTATCTCTCTGGGATGAGAAGAAAAATAACACACTAAGGATTGATTTATGGACAAAAGAGATGAAAACAGATGAGATGAAAAGATTCTATATTGACTGTCTCGGAGGGCTAAGTCAGAGTATTTTAAGCTCTACTGGAGATGAGTACATGTCAAAAGAGACAAATAAACTCTGTGATAAGCTTATTGAACACATAAAAAATAACTCTAATTAATTCCCTTAAATACCCAGATTTTAATTAATTTAGAANATTGTTGTTAGATTAACTAACTTAAATTTTAACATAAAAACTATAAAGTGTATGAATAATTTTGTTAAGAAATTAATCTGCCTTTTTCTATTATTCTCTACAGTTTCAATCCAATCTTTCTCTCAGAGTGTTTCTATTTCAGGAAATGTATCTGATGAAAGTGGTGGACTGATAGGGGTAAATATATTAGTCAAAGGCAAAGTGCTAGGTACTGTCTCAGATAGAGATGGTAATTTTAGTTTGAATGTCTCTGAATCACCAGCGACATTAGTGTTTTCAATTGTTGGATATGAGACGCAAGAGGTTACTATTTCCTCTAATACGTCTGATCTTAATATTACCATGTCAGAATCAGTTCTACTTGGTAGTGAGGTTGTAGTATCTGCTTCGAGAGTCGAGCAAAGTATCTTAGAAGCACCTGTGACAATTGAAAAGATGGATCTACTTGATATCCAGAATTCAGCAACTGCTGATTTCATGGATCAACTTGAACACATAAAAGGTGTGAAAGTGAGTAGAGGAAGTTTAAACTTTGCTGCTGTTAACACAAGAGGTTTCGCTACTGATGCAAACACAAGGTTTGTTCAATTAGTAGATGGAATGGACACATCCGCTCCATTACTTAACTTCCCTACTGGTAATTTAGTAGGTATTAATCCTCTTGATCTTGAAAGTGTTGAAATTATACCAGGTGCATCATCTGCGCTATATGGTCCAAACGCTTTCAATGGTACAATGTTGATGACAAGTAAAAGTCCATTTGAATATCAAGGGCTTTCTGCTCAAGTGATGCAAGGTTATACTAGATCACACAGAGACGGAAATACTAATAATGGTTATTCAAAATATAACTTAAGATATGCTAAAGCTTTTAATGATAAGCTTGCTATAAAAGTTAACTTTTCTTATGACATGGCAACTGACTGGATAGCGAATGACTACGCAACCAATGTAGATGCTGCAGGTTATGCTACAGGTGATCTCGATATGAGAGGAAGACCTAACTTTAACGGTCTAAACCTTCATGGAGACGAAACTCAAGTTGCAGTTCCTGTTGCACTAGCTGCTGGTCTTGTTGGAAACTGGGTAACGCTATTACCTGAGCCAGTGTTAGACTTAAGAAGAACAGGTTTACCTGAAGAATTCTTACTGGATAACAACGACGCAAAAAATATGAAGTATGATATTGGAGTTAATTACAGACTTAACGACGATCTTGAGGCTTCATTAGTTTATAGAAAAGGTGGTGGTAATACTATCTATACTGGTGCACAGAAATATGCACTTAGAAATTTTGGTCAGCAATTTTTTAAACTTGGTTTAGAAAGTTCAAAAATGAAGTTTAAAATTTATCAGTCTATAACTGATGCTGGAGACTCTTATAATATTGGAGCGCTAGGTGGAATTATGAATGAAGTATTCAGTCCTACACAAGCACAGTGGGCACCAGGTTATCTTCAGACATATATTACTGCAATGCAGGGATATATACCGGGAGTACCTGCTGGTGATACGTATTATGCTCATCAAATTGCAAGACAACAAGCTGACGCAGGAATTCCTGCAGTAGGTTCTGCAGAGTGGATGGGTGTTAGAGATCAGGTTATGAAAAATAGATTCCAAGATCCTAATGCTCCTGGAGCAAGTTTTTATGATAATTCAAAGCTTACGCATGCTGACATTACATATGAGGCTGCTGACTGGTTATTATTAGGAGCAAATTATAGAAACTACGGTATTTTTACTGATGGTACTATCTTTAACGAAGATCCTGATGGAGACGGAGTTAACGAAAGAATTAATATTGGTGAATTTGGAGCTTTTGCTCAAGTTAACACAGAAGTATTTGATGGTTTTAGATTTATCGGATCATTAAGATATGATAAAAATCAAAACTACGAAGGTAGAGTAACTCCAAGAGTTGCTGCAGTATATTCTTTTGCTGAGAAACATAATTTAAGATTTAGTTATCAAACAGGTTTCAGAAACCCTGATACTCAGTCTCAATTTATATTCTTCCCTACTGGTACTTCAACACTACTTGGAACAGCTAGAGAAAATGCTGAAAGATATGGCGTGATGGAAGGTGGTGCATGGACAAGAGATTCTTACCAAGCATACTTATTATCAGGTGGAACCCTTGACCCAGCAACTGGTGACCCAATTGGTGGTAACCCTGCTATCCTTCAAGAAGCATATGTAGATTATATTAAACCTGAGAGATTATCATCCATTGAATTTGGGTATAAAGGTGTAATTGGTGATGTATTATTAGCTGATGTTAATTATTACAACACTAACTACCAAGATTTCGAAGGTGGACAAGCTGTTAATTCAAAATTTGCTTCTACTCATAAAGGTCAAGCATTGCCTGCTGGATATGGCTGGTCGTTAGATAGTAATACTGACGATGAAGTTAGATCTTGGGGATTTGGCTTAGGATTAACAGTTGATATTGGTATGGGATACAANTTATCTGGTAACTATAATTATAAAAATTTAGAGATTAATGGACAAGCTCCAGGAGAAAGCGATTTCGTCTCTTATTTTAATACTCCAGAAAANATGTATTCTTTCAGTTTCTCTAATAGAGANGTATTTAAAAACTTNGGNTTCTCTGCTAGTCTAAGATTCCAAGATGACTTCCTATATGANAGTACATTTGCTGCTATGACTATCCCAGCTTATGGAACTTTTGACGCTCAAGTAAGTTATAAAATTGAGAGTCTTAAGACTATCCTTAAAGTTGGTGGTAACCATATTGGAATTGATAATAATGATTATAGATCTAGACCAGGTGGTCCATTTGTTGGAAAACTATTCTATGTATCTCTAACGTTTGACGAATTTTTAAACTAATAAATAAATAAATATGAAAAAGTTTAAATCAATAATTTTAACAGTTGCTNTNTCNCTTGTATTTTTTGCATGTGAGCAAGAAGTAACTGAATTAAAACCTAATCCTTATAGCCCGTCATCTCCTACTGGACAAAGTGGTAGTGCAGACTTTAGTAAGTTTGTATCGATTGGTGGAGCTTATGTTGCNGGTTTTGGTGACGGTGGTCTTTTNCANAGTGGGCTTCAGCCTTACTCTGTTGGTAGAATGGTTGCAGTTCAGCTNGCNAAAGCTGGTGGTTCATCAACTTTTGTACAACCAGATATCAATTCAGCAAATGGTTANTTTGGACCTGGTCCTGANGGTNTTCCTGGAACAGCAGATGACCAAGGAAGATGGTATCTTACTATAAGTGCTTCAACAGGAGCTATTGGTGTTGGAAGANCAGAAGGTGATTTTGCATCAGTAACNACTCCTTATGCTGGAGACATGACNAAAATTCAAAACTTTGCTGTNGGTAAGCANACAATGGGACANTTTTTAATTCCTAATGACGGAACGGTTGCTCCACTTAATCCTTACTNNGCNAGATTTGATGCTTCNGGNGGNACNNNAAGTGCNTTAGNACAGATGATTGGNNCAGGAAGTTCATTNTTNTTAGCNNNNTTAGGNACNTANGANTTCNTNGCACANTATGCTAGAGGTGGTGATCCTAACGTTTTCCCTGAGCCAACAGCATCTGCTTANGGNCCTCAGTTTGAGCAAGCATTAGTTTCAATGCTCACAAATAATCCTGCGTGGAAAGGTGTTGTAGGNACTGTACCTGATTTACTTGCTTCTCCATTCTTCCAAATGGTNGGNGATCCAAGTGCTCTAGTTCCACTAGACGCTACTGATGANGCAGCNACTATTGGACTATTAGGTCAGTTATCTGGAGGTGTAAATATACTTTTAGATCAAGCNGTTGCATCACAATTTATTACTGCAGANGAAGCTGCTGGCAGAACATTAGGCTGGANTGCTGGAGTTAATCCATTACTTGTAGAGGACGAGTCNTTAACTGACTTAGGTCCATTCTTTGATGCTGTTCAAGCTCAAGGTGGTATGGATGCTGCACAGAGAGCNCAACTTGTTCCTTACGAGCAAGCTAGAATGGCTAGATCTGGTGAAATTATTCACTTACTTGGTGGAACAATGATTGGNACTACTCCAACAGCTGATCCAACATTAGTATTAGGAATAACTTTACCAATGCCAGATGTAGCGTTTCTTACAGGTGCTGAACTTGTTCACNTTGAAACTCANAGAGCTATTTTCAATGGTGCTATTAAGCAAGCAGTTGCTACTCACGGTAACGGAAGAGTTGCAGTTGCAGACTTTGATGGATTTTTCCAAGCTTTAGCTGGNGCAAGTCCATTTACTATGAATAATTCTATTATTACTTATGACTTTGCTCCGCCTACAGGNNTGTGGTCGGCNGATGGTCTACTACCTAATGGTAGAGGTTACACTTTGATNGCTAATAAGTTTATAGCAGCNATCAATGAAACATTTGGAGCTACTGTTCCAGANGGTAACCCAGCAGATGCACCAGGACCTGGTTTCCCGGTAACTGTTGACTAATGATTATTCAAATTTTATAGTTAAATTAAAGGCTAACATTTTGTTAGCCTTTTTTTTTTAATAAATTGTAAGTATGTCAGTATCAAGAAGGAGCTTTATTCATAANTCTATTGCAGCAGGAACATTATTTCCTTTNTTTTCTATGGATTTCAAGAAAGANTCCTATAATCTAAAAGAAANAAATAANGATGAAAACTACTGGAAGAAAGTNGCTGACATGTACCATCAGAATGTAAAGTTTATCAATTTAGAATCTGGATATTTCAGNCCNTCCCCAGANAGCGTAAAAGATTACTGGGTAAACTTTGTTAATGAAATTAACGAGTCNCCATCCTACTATATGCGTACTCGTCAGACAGAGATGAGAGAGAAGGTCAGAGAAAAACTGGCAAGCTATGCTGGTATTCAAACCGACGAGCTTGTACTCACAAGAAATACTACTGAGTCAATGAATATTATTATCCAAGGGATAAAACTTGATAAAGGAGATGAAATTNTNAGAACNAACTTAGAGTATCCAAATATCATACAAGCCCTTGATATGCGTGAGAGAAGGTTTGGTACTAAGGTAAGAATCGTTGATGTACCAATTCATCCTANAAGCCAACAAGAAATTGTAGATAATGTAATTGGAGCTGTAAACAAAAAAACAAAGGTTATACTCATATCGCATATGGTNTTTCTGAATGGACAAGTATTTCCAGTGAAAGAAGTATGTGCTAANGCCAGAGAAATGGGTCTGGAGACAATAGTTGACGGAGCTCATTCATTCTCACACGTAGATATGGATGTCTCTGAGATAGGATGTGATTATTACGCCTCAAGCCTTCACAAGTGGCTAGGAGCTCCNCTAGGAAATGGATTATTATATGTTAAAAAAGGAAATGCAGAGAGGTTATGGCCNCTGTACGGAGACACAGCATATGATGANGATAACATAATGAAACTTGAGCATCTTGGAACAAGNCCATGCTCCGACCAAAATGGTATNATCCCTGCAGTTGATTTTAANCTAGAAATTGGGAAGAAAGAGAAATCTAAAAGACTAAAGTTCCTTCAGATGCGTTGGGCNAGTNAACTCAAAGNCAATAAAAATATANTATTAAACACACCACTNGGAGAAGGACAGTCATATGGAATAGCTAATGTCGGAGTTAAAAACCTCCACCCTTCTGAGCTTGCAGATAAACTCTTCGATGATTATAACATCTTCACTGTACCAATTGATGATGACAGAGGGATACGTGGGGTAAGAGTTTCACCTAATCTCTACTCAACTGTTGAAGATATCGATAAATTTATTGAGGCAATGCTAAGAATAGCTGCTTAGACTTATTAATTTTACAAATGTCTCTGGATTCAAAATATAATCCCCAATCAATAGAAGATAAGTGGTACGAAAAATGGCTCGAGGACGAGTGTTTTTCTTCATCGCCTAATAAAGATAAAGAGCCCTTTACTATTGTAATACCCCCTCCAAATGTAACTGGAGTACTTCACATGGGACACATGCTCAATAACTCTATTCAAGATATACTCACAAGAAGAGCAAGGATGCAAGGAAAAGAAGCATGCTGGGTTCCTGGAACTGACCACGCTTCTATAGCAACCGAGGCAAAAGTAGTGGCCATGCTCAAGGAAAAAGGTATTGAGAAGTCATCGCTTACTAGAGAAAAATTCCTAGAGCACGCTTGGGAATGGAAAGAAAAATACGGAGGGATAATTCTTGAACAACTCAAAAAACTTGGAGCATCATGCGACTGGTCCAGAACAAAGTTTACGATGGATGAATATCTATCACAGTCTGTAATAAAGGTATTTATTGACCTCTACGAGAAAGGTCATATATACAGAGGTATTAGAATGGTGAACTGGGATCCGGAAGGCAAAACAGCACTTGCTGATGATGAGGTAATTTATAAAGAAGTTGACTCACAGCTTTTTTACATCAAGTATAAAGTGTCAGGATCTGATGATACGCTAACTATTGCTACAACTAGACCAGAAACACTTCTTGGAGATACTGCTGTCTGTATTAACCCAAATGATGAGAGGTTTAAACACCTACACGGTAAGAAGGCGATTGTACCACTAGTTGATAGAGAGGTTCCAATCATCTTAGATGATTATGTAGATATGGAGTTTGGAACAGGCTGTCTTAAAGTGACGCCATCACATGATGAGAATGATTATAAACTTGGAGAGAAACATAAACTACAGTCTATAGACATCTTTGATGATGAGGGAAAAGTTAATGAGAATGGAAAGCTTTATGTTGGCGAGGATAGGTTCACGGTAAGGAAACAAATTTCTAAGGATCTTGATAAGATTGGTCAGCTAGAGAAGGTCGAAAACTACAGAAATAATGTTGGATTCTCTGAGAGGACAGACGCAGTTGTAGAACCTAAGATATCAACGCAGTGGTTCTTGAGTATGAAAGATGTAAAGGTCCCAGCTCTCGATAATGTTATGAATGATAACATCAAATTCCACCCTTCCAAACTAAAAAATATGTATAGGGCTTGGATGGAAAATATTAATGACTGGTGTATATCAAGACAGTTGTGGTGGGGACATCAGATTCCAGCATATTACCTTCCATCTGGAGAATTTGTAGTGGCAGAGACAAAAGAGGAAGCACTAAAAAAAGCTCTAGAGATTGATAAAAATATAACAATAGATAATCTTACTCAGGATGAGGATGTACTAGATACTTGGTTCTCAAGTTGGCTATGGCCAATTACTGTATTTGATGGTATCAATGACCCAGATAATGAAGAAATCAATTACTACTACCCTACATCAGATCTAGTTACTGCCCCAGAAATTATTTTCTTCTGGGTTGCTAGGATGATTGTAGCAGGATATGAGTATAGAGATGAGATGCCATTTAAGAATGTATACTTCACTGGTATAGTAAGAGATAAGCAGAGAAGGAAGATGTCAAAGTCTCTAGGAAATTCTCCAGACCCAATAGAGCTAATGAAAAAATATGGGGCTGATGGAGTGAGAGCTGGTATGCTCTTTAGCGCGCCAGCAGGAAATGACCTCCTATTCGATGAGAAACTGTGTGAGCAGGGAAGAAACTTCTCTAATAAGCTATGGAATGCGTTTAGACTTATACAAACCCTTGAGATATCAGACAAAGGAAAGGACCAATCCCTTGCTATAGACTGGATTAATTCACGATTTAATGAAGTTTTAAAGGAGGTTGATGATCACTTCTCAAAGTATAGAATTTCAGATGCACTTTTATCTTTATATACATTCATATGGGATGATTTTTGTAGCTGGTACCTAGAAATTATTAAGGATAACTCTATATCAGATAAGACTCACAAAGGTACATTAGCTGTACTAGATAAAATATTAAAGACTCTACACCCTTTCATGCCGTTTATTACTGAGGAGCTCTGGAATCAGATAGATAAAGAAAGAGATTACATCATGATTTCTGAGTACCCACTTCCTGAAAATTTTGATGAAGTTCTAAACAATGATTTTAAGAAAGTATTTGAGATGGTGACAGGGCTAAGGAAATTAAAGTCTGATAATAAAATAAAACAAATTGATGTAGTTGAGGTAATGGTTAATAAAAAATCAGATTTTGATTTTATTAAGTATAGAGAATTAATTGAGAAGCTATCAAAGACAAAAGATCTTCAAGAAGTTAATGAAATACCAAGTAATTACCCTACCCTCATCTCCGGCAAGGATACTTTATGTCTAGCTATAGAAAAATCTGAAGACTCTATGGAAGACACACTAAAACAAATTGAGTATCTAGAAGGATTTCTAAAGTCTGTAGATAAGAAGCTTTCTAATAAAAGCTTTGTAGATAACGCCCCTCAAAATGTTGTAGAAATCGAGAAAAAGAAGAGAGATGATGCGCTTATTAAGCTAGAAAATCTTAAAAAGTCTATCTGACTATCTCAAAAGAATGCTTGACCTCAGTATCTTTTCTAATTGAAGAACCTACAGAACAATACTTAGTTAAGGCTAGACTGATAAATCTATCTGCCTCATTGTCCTTTAAATCATTTGAATAAATTATATACTTAACATTAATTTCTTTATAGTACATCGGATGTGTATCGGCTCTTACTCCTGAAGTCTCAGCCTTGATATCTTTAAAGTCTCTTCTCCTCTTCTTAATCATTGACACAACTTCTACTGCTGCACAAGTAGTGACTGCCGAAAGAAGAAGCTCCATCGGAGATAGATTTTCTTTCTTATCACGAGCGTACATGTCAACCACTAACTCATTTCCAGAAACATTTTTTACGCTGTACTTCTCATCATCAAGATAAGACATAGAAACCTTTACTTCCATATAACTGTATATTTAACTAAATTGTTTGTAAATATATACATATGAGGTTATTTATATTAGCTTTTTTCTTGATATCAAGGACTGCAATCTCTCAAGGTTCTCTCGAAGATATTGTAGGTTCTTCATCAGAGAAATCTAGACCAATTTCTTCTACTTTCAGCTCTACTAGAATAGTTAATGGTCACTCTGTTGAGATGCTACCTAAAGGAGTAGGTGAGTTTAGGATATCACATAGATTTGGAACTATAGAAGAAGGTTTCTACGATATATTTGGGCTCGACAATGCTCAGATAAGGTTAGGGTTTGATTACGGACTAAGTGACAATGTCATGATAGGTTTTGGTAGGAGCTCTTTTAATAAAACATATGATATTTTTTCAAAGTTTTCATTTCTAAAACAAACTACTAATAACTCTACTCCACTCTCTCTTCAGTATTTACTAGCTGCATCAGTTGAAACTTTAAGGTACGGTAAAGAAATTCCTTTTATGGAGAGATTTAGCCAAGTGAATCAGTTACTAATAGCTAAAAAAATTGGAAAGCTATCCTTACAGTTATCTCCATCCATAATTTTTCATGAGTTTTATAACTACGATAAAAATGTATTTTCAAGTATTGGTGTAAGTGGTCGATATCTAGTAGCACCTAGAATTGCACTGAGTATAGAATATTATAATCGACTTGCACACAAAGATGATGGAACACTTGCATATAAAACTGTATTTGAAGATAATTATAACTCTCTAAGCCTTGGTATAGATATTGAAGCTGGTGGTCATATCTTCCAGTTCCACTTCACTAATTCTTCTCCTCTCCACGAGAAAGGGTTTATCTTTCAGACTGATAAGAGTTGGGGAGAAGGTGAGATATCATTTGGATTTAATATACTTAGAGAATTTTCTGGCGGAAAAAAATCTAAGGAATGGTAATAATATACTTTATATTTTCACTCTTTGCAATCAAGCAGGAGACAAGATACGTTATTGAAAACTCTACAATTGAATTTTATTCATATGCTCTCCTTGAAGACATACAAGCGGTAAATACAGAGTCAGTTGGTGCGATAGATGTGGAGTCTGGAGAGTTTATTATTAAAATACCTGTTTCTGCATTTGAGTTTCCTAATAAACTCATGCAAAAACATTTTAATGATAGTTACCTTGAGACAGATAAATATCCTGAGTGCATATTTAAAGGTACTATCGATGAAGATATAGCCTCTGGAGAAATTACTCTTCACGGTGTCACTAAAGAAATTCAAATACCAGCAGTAATAACTGAAGAAGGAGATAAAATTAAGATTAACACTGAGTTTAAGATTGCTCTGAAAGATCATAAAATTAAAATTCCAAGACTATTATTTCAGAATATAGCAGAAGAAATTGAGGTTAAGGTAAGCTCAATATTTATAAAATTTCAATAGCAATGAGAATTGGAGTTACAGGTGCGTCTGGGATGGTTGGGATAAATTTATGTAAAGAAATTCTTAGTAATGGAGACGAGTTAAATATCTTAATTAGAGAAGATGTCAGTTACTTAGATGGGCTTTCCTGTAATAAATTTTATGGAGACCTCAGCGACATAGATACACTCGAAAAGTTTTGTGATAAATGTGATGTCATCATTCATTCTGCGGCAATGATATCAATAGGTTTCGATGCCTATGACCAAGTGTATGAAGTTAACTTCGTTGGAACAAAAAACCTTCTAGATGCATCAATTAAGAAGAAGGTAAAAAAATTTATATTTATAAGTACTGTAAATGCTTACGATAAAAAACCTATAGATCAAAATTTTGATGAGAATCGAGAGCTGGTAAGAAAAGGAAATGCTTATGATATGACCAAGGCACTTGCCCAGGAACTAGTAACTTCAACTGAAGAAATTGAAACAGTGTCTATTAATCCTACATCTGTTCTTGGTAAAAATGATTTTAAGCCTTCAAGGCTTGGTAAAATAATTAAGGGTGTCCACTCTGGAAAGCTTCCTTTCCTAGTTGACGGCGGACTAGATGTTATTGATGTTGAAGACCTTTCCAAGGCTATATATAGCTCAATTAGCAATGGAAAAGATGGGGAGTCCTACCTTATATCTGGAAAATTCAGATCTTTTAAAGAAATATATGAAGTGATTACAAAGTACCAGGATAAAAAGTCAAGAATATTCTTCCTCCCGAGACTCATGGTAGAACTAAGTCTTCCTCTCCTATCTCTCTTTCCTATTGGACTTCTCAAGAGGGCAGCAGAGATCAATGGCAAGTTTTTCCCTGGACTTGAGAATATGACTAAAGAAGCTATCGAAAATATTATTAACTTCCCCAAGCATATTGACAACTCTAAAGCAAAGAAAGACTTAGGACTGAAAATAAGTCCGCTAGAGAAAACAATTAAAGATACTATCTATGAGTAATTATGAAATATTTGTATACGGATGGATTGNCATAGGATTTTTATCTTTTCCTTTNATTCTACGTTATGACGCACCCTACGGGAGACACACCTCTAATAACTGGGGACCTCTAGTTGATAATAAAATAGGTTGGATAGTAATGGAGTTACCTGCACTTATCGTCTGCCCATTGTTAGTCCTCTCAAGTGGTAATCCTCTGTCTGATGTCACAAAATTTTTTATTATTTTATGGGTTATTCATTACTTCAATAGAAGTGTGATATTTCCATNAAGGATTAAGACAAAGAAGAAGAAGATGCCACTTTTAATTGCAGTTCTTGCATTCTTTTTCAATGTTATCAATGGCCTGGTAAATGGAATTTACTTTGGAAATATCAAATTTGACTACTCAATTTCCTGGTTATCATCTCCAGAATTTATTGTGGGTATATCGGTTTTCATTTTAGGGTTTATTATCAATAACAGATCAGACACATATCTTATTAGTCTAAGGAAAGGAAAAGACAAAGGGTATGTTATACCTAGAAAAGGTTTATTTAAGTACATCTCTTGCCCTAATTTTTTTGGGGAGATAATTGAGTGGCTTGGTTTTGCCATCATGACCTGGAGCGTTGCAGGACTAGCTTTTTTCTTGTGGACATTTTTTAACCTTGTTCCTCGAGCATTATCACATCATAAATGGTANAAGAAAACCTTTCCCGAATATCCTAAAGAAAGAAAGGCAGTATTTCCCTTTATACTCTGACACTAAGTATATCCGACCACCGTGTCGTGTAGCAAGGAGAGAGCCTCTCCTTCCCTATCTTCCACTTATTATTGATACCTGAAGAACTTAGCTTAAGGATATCTCTACCCATATTCCCATTGATCTTATCGAGTGTCTGCATAAGAGTATCTGCTTTCTTCCTGTCTGCAGAATCAAATAGACTGAGCTGTACCTGATTCCTTGGTATTATTCCTGAAAGCGTAACACCTGCTTTCTTATATGAATACCCAGATCTATATATTTTTTTTAGACACTCTATTGCGAGCTTGGTTATAGTTATCGTGTCACTTGCCGCAGTATGGAAGTCCATAGAGAAATATCCTGAGTACTGCCTTGCTTTTGGCTTGAACCTATTCGTGTACATAAAGACACTTATTGACCTAGCACATGCCGCCTCACCACGCAGTTTCTCTGAACATCTTGAGGCGAACATACTTATGTACTCAGACATTCGAGTGTAATCTGATATCTCTACAGAGAAGGATCTTGAAGTACATATACTCTTCTTCATGCTCCTTCCTTCCTCAAGACTAAAGTGTGGGATACACTTAAGCTCTCTTACCATTCTAAGGCCTACAACATTCATCATCTTCCTGATCCATGTCTCATCGCATTCAAGCANATTCTTGGCAGTATGTATTCCATATTTCTTAAGCTTTATCGCATACCTCATTCCTACACCCCATATCTCGTCAACAGGAAGCCTACCCAAAATATCTGATATNTGTTTCTTGTCTTGGAGATAACAGACACCCTCAGGAGATTTCTTGGCAAGATAACCAGCTACCTTGGAGAGTGTCTTCGTGTATGATATGCCTATAGAGATAGGTATTCCAGTCCATTGTTTTACCTTTCTCCTTAGATGGACAGCGAAAGCATAGGGGTCTTTTATTCCTCTAAAATCTAAAAACGCCTCGTCTATCGAGTATATCTCATAGGCAGGAATATTTTTTGATACGATATCAAAAACGCGTTTTGATATGTCTCCATACAGAGCAAAATTTGATGAGAAAAGGTGTATGTTATGCCTTCTAACAAGTTCTCTCTTCTTGAATATTGGCTCTCCCATCTTGAGCCCTAAAGCCTTCGACTCATTTGATCGAGCTATGACACATCCATCATTATTTGATAGTACAGCAACCGGCTTATTTTCTAGATGTGGTCTGAATACCCGCTCACATGAGGCATAAAAATTATTACAGTCTACAAGAGCTATCATGCCACACTATTAAAAGACCACATGACCTTACCCCATACATATGACTCGGAGCCCTCAAAAATCTTAATAGGTCTCATAGACTTATTCTCAGGGTATAGAAATACGGAACCGTCAACTTTCCTATATCTTTTCACGGTAAAGTCTCCATCAACAACAGCAAGGACAATATCTCCATTATTAATTTTCTCTGCCCTATCTACTAGAAGAATACTCCCATCAAAAATCTTNGCATTTATCATGGANGTACCACTTGCACGAACAAAAAATGTAGCACTNGGNTGCTTTATTAGTTTTTTATCTAGGGAAAGGTCAAACTCAAGGAAATCATCTGCAGGAGATGGAAATCCAGCAGGTACAGCCTGGGAGTANAATGGTATAGTGCCAAANGTATCTGTCTTCTCCAGAGAAGGTTTTGTTGTTTTCATATCTAACTCAATTTGAAATTTTCAAAAGGAGTTAAAATTACTAATTATTTTAGTAAATACTAATTATTTTAGTATTAAATTATTTCCCAGAATTAGGCAGGGCTATATCGACGTTATTNCTGTAGTCGCCAAGGAGATGCTCANCAAANTANTACCACATCATCTTCTCATAGTATGACCTGAAACTTCCGTAACCATGTCTTTTACCAGGGAAAATCATCATATCAAATCTCTTTCCAGCCTTAATAAGTTCGTCTGCAAGACGCAGAGAATTTGTAGGGTGGACATTATTATCAATATTTCCATGTGTTAGAAGCAGATGCCCCTTCATATTATTTGCAAGAGACTGATTCGTTTTAATCTTAGCACTCCATGTTAACTCCTCTACCTCATTACCGTCATCGTCTTTCTTTTTCTTATAAACTGCCTCAACTCCGTTATGCGTCTCACTCCACCACTTGTTGTAGATGTTATTATCATGGTTACCAGCTGAAGAGCAGGCGACATCATAAAAATCAGGATAAGTAAGTAGCGCGGCAGTAGACATAAAACCTCCACCGGAGTGACCAAAAATTCCTACATTATCAAGATCAATCCAAGAGTGCCTCTCNGCGAGCTGCTCCAAAGATCTTTTATCGTCAGCNAGTGCGTAATCCCTTAAATTTTGATAACCAAAGGTATGATAGTACTTTGACCTCATTGGACTTCCTCCCCTATGACCCATACTAACAACGATAAATCCTAGCTGAGCAATAGCAGTGTTATATCTTCCCGAAATACTGAAATCATTTCCAAAAGACTCAACCTGAGGACCTGGATAAACATAAGAGATAATTGGATATTTCTTATTAGGATCAAAATCAAAAGGCTTATACATAACTCCAACAAGATCAGTAATTCCGTCATCAGCCTTCACCTTAAATCTTTCTGGCATCTTCCACCCAGCATGATATAAAAGACTTAGATCTGCCTCTTCTAATTTCATTATAATGCTACCAGAAGCATCCCTTAGGACAGAAGTAGGAACCTTATCTACTGCAGAGTAATTATCAACAAAATACTTACTAGACTCAGAAAAATTTACTCTGTGGTTATACTTTTCTTTTGTTAATAACCTCATACCTGAACCATCAAAATTCGAGCTATAGACCATGCTATAATAAGGATCAACGTCCCTCTCTCTACCAAAAGCTTGATAATACACCTTCCTGTTAAGAGTGTCAATATCTTGAATCCTACCAGTTACAAAGTAGCCACCATTTGTTATCTTATTTTTAAGCCTCCCAGTATTTCCATCATACAAGTAAAGTTGACCCCAGCCATTCTTCTCAGACCAGTATATCAGTTCTTTACCTTCATTTAATACCGCAAGTTGCCTATAGTTCCAGTTGTGGTAAGGATGATTTACTTCCTCAAATAAAAACTTGATAGATCCATCTGAAGTGTTAATGTAAGAAACATCTAAAGTATCACTAGTTCTATTCAATCTAACCATGTATAATCTTTCAGACTTTTCCTTTGTCAAGTGGAGAGAGATAGTCTGATCTACGTACTTATCCTCATCTACAGTTATCCTTGATTTTGACTCTACATCAAATATCTCTAGCACTTCCTGAGGCACATTAACTTCTCCTGGCATAGCATACTTATACACTTCTAGTTCAGGCCTAGGGTCCTTCAATGTATTAATAACAAAAAGTTCATCAACTTTTCTAGCATCAGACCTATTAGAATACAATTTCTGTGAATCTTTAAACCATGTAGCCCGAGCCCTCATCCTCTTATCAGAAGTTGTGTCACCGTGTCTCCACTGGTACGAGAACCATTTCTCACCATCTTCTGTCAACTGAATTTCTACACTATCTTCGTCACCAACTTCCATAAGGAAAAGGTTATGGTTTTTTGCAAATACCATGTATGAAGAATCTGGCGCATACGTTGCCCAATCATTTTTTTCTTCTTCAGCAATGGTATCTCCCCTAACTAGTGACTTATTATATATGTCATATCGATACTGAATACTATCTATCTGAAAAGTTAGAGTCCTATTATCTTCATCAAGCTCTAGTTCATCTAAATCTAAATCATTATGGTTAACAGGTCTTCTAGTAAGATCACTAAGCTTTGCAGAGAACTCAAGATTATCAAATAACTTTGTCCTAGTTCTTTTTGCAGGATCTACAACATAAAAGTTTTTTCCAGAAGTAGTTGTATAGGAATACCAAAACTTATCACTCTCCTCAAACCACTTGGGTGAGACCGATGTACTTTTAAGCATTTTTGACAAATTAGCTTGACTGAATTTTTCAGCTGCCTTAAAATTCGCTTTTTGCTGAGCATTTGAAATAAATGCTGTAAATAATAGTATAAGTATTCTCATGATAAATCTTTTCTTTAGTATATCAAGATAGAAATAAATAAGAATAAATAAAAAATAGAGTTTTTATAAAGAATTGAATTTAATCTGTCGAGGTGGCAGTATTTGAACCTCACCCATAATACCCTTATTTTATAAGGTATTAAACCACTTTTTTGAAATTTTTACCATTTTTGGGGAGTAATACTCCCCACAAAAAAAAACCAATCAATTGAAAATCAATTAATTGGAAATTTTTGATGTCGGGGTGGCAGGATTCGAACCTGCGACCTCCTCGTCCCAAACGAGGCGCGATAACCGGGCTACGCTACACCCCGAGATTAAGTGTGCAAAT
>NZWZ01000045.1 GCA_002701745.1 Flammeovirgaceae bacterium | reverse complement strand
TCCAGTTAAGAAGTATAATGCTCTGTATTGTCCGGACTTTCCTCTTCAAAATATGAAGCGATAAGACGACTTACATCGCAAAAGTATATATATTTTTGTAATATGAATAAAACAATATTGGCAATCGAGACATCGTGTGATGATACATCTGCATCAATTATCTCTGATGGAAAAATTGAGTCTAATATNATATCTTCTCAGCTGGATCATAAAAAATTAGGTGGTGTTGTACCTGAGATAGCTTCTAGATCTCATCAAAAAAATATAATATATATTGTNGATTCAGCATTGTCAGATGCTGGAGTAGCAAAGTCAGATTTAGATGCAATTGCATTTACGATTGGACCAGGTTTATTGGGTTCTCTACTGGTAGGTTCTACTTTTGCGAAATCATTTGGTTATTCGTTGGGGATCCCATTAATAGGTGTAAATCATTTAAAAGCTCACGCATTCTCACANACTATTAATAAGAAAGATTTTAATTATCCATTTTTATCATTNTTAGTTAGTGGGGGTCATACCCAAATCATTTTAGTTAAATCTTATGATGATATGGAGGTTGTAGGAGAGACAAGAGATGATGCAGTTGGTGAAGCTTTCGATAAGTGCGCAAAAATACTTGGTTTNGATTATCCAGGTGGTCCTCTAATTGATAAATATTCTANAAACGGTNATGAAAATATGTTTTTNTTTCCAAATACTAGGGTNCCTGATCTAGATTTTTCTTTTAGCGGAATTAANACATCATTCCTTTATTTTATTAATGATAATGTAAAAGAAAANAGTGATTTTATTGAAATTAATTTAAATGATATTTGTGCATCTGTTCAAAAAAAACTTGTTGAAATGTTATTAGATAAATTCACNTTAGCGATTAAAAAATATANAGTTAAAGACATCTCNATATGTGGTGGTGTTGCAGCAAATTCATCATTAAGAAAAGAGATAAATAAACTNTCTGAAAAANATAACCTTGAGGTACATATTCCTGAGATGGAATATTGCACTGATAATGCAGCAATGATTGCAAATTATGCTCATTATATGTATNNTGATAAGAANTTTTCAGATTTTAATATTGTTCCATATTCAAAAAATATTATTTAAAATGTCTGATAAAAAAGTTTTAATTAATAATAAAAAGGCAAATTTTAATTATCAGTTTTCTGACAANTATATTGCTGGTTTAGTNTTGAGAGGGACAGAGATAAAATCTATTAAAGATTCTTCAGTCAATTTTTCAAATTCTTATTGTATAATTGATAATGATGAAATTTATTTAAAGGGAATGGTTATCAATGAGTACANATATGGAAATATAAATAATCATCAAACAGATAGAGATAGAAAACTGCTATTAAATAAAAAAGAAATACACCAAATTAAGAAGAAGGTTACAGAGAAAAAATTTTCTTTAATCCCAATAAAATTATTTNTTAATGAAAGAGGTTTTGCTAAAATTGAAATAGGANTAGGTAAAGGAAAGAAAGAATATGATAAAAGAGAGGATATTAAGCAAAGAGATATTAGCAGAAAAATTAGAGAAGACCTCTAAAGATATTTTATAATTATATCAATAATTTTCTGTTTGAAAGAGTTGTAGGGTGGAGTTAAAAGATCTGTAGGGCTAAATNGAGAAAACTGTTTGAAAACACTTTTTTTATTTGATAATTCCNTAAAACCATATTCGCCATGACANCTTCCAAAACCGCTATTATTTATTCCACCAAAAGGAAGATTATAATTTGAATAATGTAGTGTGTTNTGATTTATACAAACACCTCCTGAAGAAGTTTCATTCAATATTTTATTTATATTTCTATTGTCTNTACTAAAAATGTAAAGAGCTAGGGGTTTTTCTTTTTCATTGATAAAAGAAATAGCNTCCTCAATTTTTTCATATGAAAATACNGGTAAAATAGGACCAAAAATTTCTTCATTGTAAATATTTGATTTACTACTTATATTTTCAATAATAGTAGGTTCAATAAAATTATCTTTTGAATTTGATTCACCTCCATATATTATTTTTGAGCCGTTTTTTTCTGCATTTTCTAGCAAAGATTTCAATCTTTTAAAATGATGATTATTTACTATTCTACAGTAAGATGAAGAGTTAAATGAGTCTTTAGTGTAAAGATTCTTAATATTTTTTATAAGGTATTCTACGAATTTATCTTTAATATCTTTATGAACAAGAATATAATCTGGTGCTATGCATACTTGACCATTATTTATAAGTTTTGCCCAAATCACTCTTTTTGCTGCTCTATTTANATTACAATCCTTATCAATAATTGTTGGAGATTTTCCACCAAGTTCGAGNGTTAATGATGAAAGATGTTTTGATGCNGCCTCCATAACTTTTTTTCCAATAGTAGGGGANCCTATAAATAGTATGTGATTAAATTTTAATTTAAGAAGATCTTGTGCAACNTCAACTCCTCCTAATGCTACAGAAACTTCATTTTCATTAAAAGTNTTCTCAATTATTTTTTTTATAATTAAAGATGTCTCAGATGTAATTTCNGATGGTTTAATTAAGACTGAATTTCCTGCTGATATCGCATTTATTAGTGATATGAATGTCAAGTTTATTGGAAAATTCCAAGGCGTGATAATTAAAACAACTCCCTTAGCTTCGTATTTTATATAAGANTTTGATCCAATTAAAGTTATAGGAGTTTTCACATATTGATTTTTCATCCATTTTCCTAAATTATTAACTGTATGGTTTATCTCTGAGATAACTGGAAATATTTCGGTTAAATCTACTTCTGTAGGATTTTTTTTAAANTCTTTTTTTAGAGCAAGCTTTATTTCATCTCTAAACTCAAAAATATTTTTCTTTAGTTTTTTTAGTTTCTTAATTCTTTCATTTTTAGATGAATTATTTACTTTTTTTTGGTTAGTAACTAGCTGTTTATGAAGTGTTTCTAATTTTTTATTCATTATTTGACTATGTTCATTCCAAGATAACAAAATAAAATACCTATTACTGAGCTCAGTACAGAATATANTAAAAACATAATAATTTTATCTTCATTAAGTAGATTTAATGAATCAACTGAGTATGCTGAAAAAGTNGTAAATCCCCCACAAAANCCTATAATTANAAAATAATTTAAATATTCTGNAATTTCTTTAGAAACTCCCGCTGAATATTTAATTAAGATGCCGACTANAAAACACCCAATGATATTTACTAGAAAAGTNTTTAATGGTAAACTAATATTGTAAATATTTAGTTTTAAAATAATCATTCTGGAAATGGAACCAATCATTCCACCAGCTCCAACCAAAAATATTTCTTTCATTTATCTTTTTTTTCGATAAAATTNAGTGATGCTGAATTTATACAATACCTTAGTCCTGTTGGGTTTGGACCATCATTAAAGATATGACCTAAGTGTCCTTCACAATTNGAGCAGATAACTTCAATTCGTTTCATTCCATAACTATTATCATCAACAAAATTCACGTATTGCTTATCNTCAACATCAAAGAAACATGGCCATCCCGTACCTGAATCATATTTTGTATCAGAAGTGAAAAGGCTTTGACCACAACCTGCACACTTATATTCTCCTTCCTTCTTATTATTCCAATATTTTCCAGTGAATGCTCTCTCAGTTCCCTTTTCTCTAAGGATATGATATTGTTCCTTGGTTAATTTTTTTTTCCAGTANTCTTCTTTCTTATCCTGCGAAATACANCTTGGTGAAGCCACNAAGAANACANNTAATATTAAAATAAATCTCATTTATTNATGTTTACGTCTAATTGNGGGAAAGGGATATTAAGATTATTTTTTGGNAACTCATTATATACCTTTTCATTATAATCAAATTTTACATTTAAAAAGTTTTCAGATTTTACCCAAACACGNACCATGATATTNACAGAGCTATCTGCTAACTCAGAAATAACAACCATAGGCTCCATATCGTCTAAAATTCTTTCNTCTTCTTTAATCCATTTTAGAAGTAAGGATTTAGCTTTATTAAAATCNTCTCCGTAAGCNATTGAAAAAGTCCATATTACTCTTCTNANATCTTCTGAGGAGTAATTAGTTACTAAAGATGTTTGAAGTATTCCATTAGGAATTATTACTCTTCTGTTATCAACGGTTGTTAATATCGAATTAAAAATTTGAATTTCTTTTACAGTTCCTTGAGTNCCTTCATATTCTATAAAATCTCCAACTTTAAANGGTTTAAAAAAAAGTATCATTACTCCAGCTGCAAAGTTTTGTAANGTATCTTTAAGGGCTAGTCCTACTGCTAATCCTGCAGCTCCAAGTATTGCCAAAAATGAAGTCATTTCAACTCCAACCATNGAGAGAACAGAAATTATTANAGCTACTTGTAAGGTTATAGATAATAGAGATTTAAAAAATGGTCTTAAAGACTCATCAATTTGTCTTGATTTTANGAAGTTATCAAGAANAGAAATTGATTTTTTAATTAATCTNAGTCCAAAAAAAAGAAAAAATATTCCCAGTAATATTTTAGGAGAATATTCAACTATTGAATTGAATAAAAAATTATAATTATCGGTATTTAAAATATCAGACATANCACAAATTTAATTTAATCTTCTGGATAAGGAATAAAGATTATCTTAGAATTATTATTTATTACTGTNAGTAAACAGCAATATTCATCGTGATTTTTATACTTTTCTTTAAAAATATCAATATCTGTGATAATNTTCTTANTATGTAAAAATTCTAGATAGCTAGCAAAATATTTCCATTCATTGTCTTTTATTTCATTGACATCTATCAAAAGAGTTCCAAGTTTTATCTCATCTTTTGACATAATNATTACTGGAAAATCTGAAAATTTTTTTTCAATGATCTTATTACAAGTATTTTTTAANTGGTCTGAAACTTTGACAAAATCGGATGTGATTAATCCAATTTCTTTATTACTCAATTCGGTGTTNTTATTATCCATAGTCTAAATAAACTTACTATATTTATGCAAATTTATGGTAAGGCTCTTACAAATTTTATTTCTTATTCTATTATCCTTCAATTTTTCACTTTCTAACCATATTGTTGGTGGTGAAATTGAGATGATTCATGTTGGAGATGAGAATTCTTTTCGATATGAAATTAAGTTAGTTCAATATTTTGATTGTGCTCAAACTGCAAATCCTGGNCCTGATAATTTGATTACTTATACTATTTTCAGAAAATCAGATGGTGCTTTTATGCGTGACGGAACCATGTTTATTACAAACCAAGAGTTTGTTCCATATACTAATCCAGACTGTGCTCTAGGATTTTTATGTACACTTAAAGTAGAGTATTCACACGAAATAACTTTAGACCCTGATGAATTTAATCATCCTGAAGGATATGTAATTGTTTGGGAGAGATGCTGTCGAAATTGGGATACTAAAAANTTAATTAATCCAGGATGGAATGGTATGACCTACACTCTTTATTTTCCTCCTGTAGTTGATGCAAGTGGAAAACCATTTGTAAATTCATCGCCTAGATTATTTCCTCCACTCAGTGATTATGCATGTGTAGATCAATTATTTTATATAGANTTTGCNGGTACAGATGATGATGGTGACTCAATAGCTTATTCTCTTGCTGCACCCCTTGATGACCATCAATTAAATGATGCTAATATTGTAGCATTACCAGAAACAACTCCTCCTCCGCACCCAATTGTTGATTTTGCTCCAGGATATACCCTAGATAATATGGTGCCTGGTGATCCTGCTCTATCAATATCAACTAATGGGTTTATTACTGTAACACCAACAGAGACGGGTTTATATGTATTCTCAGTAAAAGCTGAGGAATTTAGAAATGGAATTAAAATTGGAGAGTCAAGAAGAGATTTTCAGATGTTAGTAGTTGATGGATGTAATCCTCCTGATCCACCCGAGGCATTAGTTAAAGTACCAGGTCAACTCGATTTTTACAAAGAAGATGATACAATTGTTTATGTTGCATCTCAGCCTAAATGTTTTGACTTATTTGTTACAGATGATATTGGGACTAATGTATCTCTCAATGCAATTGCTGTTAATTTTGGNAAAGAAGGAAGTGATCTAGATGATATTTTTTCCTTTAGTGAAGGGTCAATAAANTCNGCAGGAGATACTCTCAANGTAGAAGTTTGTGTTTCTGATTGTCCATATGTTCAGAATGAACCTTATCTAATAGATTTAATNGCTGCNGATGATGCATGTCCTCTACCACAGAGAGATACGGTAAGAGTTACAATCATAGTCGAGCCNCCAACTAACCAAGATCCATTTTTTNTTAATGAAAGTGANACTAATTNTGTTAATATAAAATGGAATTCTCAATATTCTACAGAGATAATTGGTGCAGATAATGACTTAGATAGTTTGAGCATGNACTATTTTATTATTCCAGATAAACCTGAATATGACATTGAAGATTATGGAATTACTTTTAATTCACTTGAGAGTGGGGCAGGATCAATTTCTTCTTTTTTAAATATTGATACATATTGTAGGCANTATGATTACTCAGATAGATCAAACTTCTTATTAGGAATTGTTTTAGATGACCTTGATACCTGTGATATATTTAATCAAGANACAATATTTTATGATATAGCTGTTGAGNTACCAGATAATTCNGGACCTAAACTNACAACTGACANAGANATAACAGATTCTGTTAACACCCGACCAAACTTCTCNATTGTTGAATTGGAAACAAATTTAAGTGNATCATTTTCTATGAATTTATTTTCAGATGACTTTGATAATGACACCTTANTTATGAGTGCTGAAGGTGTAGGNTTCAATCTAGAAGAAATTAATGGTTTATTCTCTTCTAATAATTTTGAAACAGGTCATATTGANGGTCAATTCAATATAGACTTGGAGTGTGTTAATTTTCCTTATAATGATATTAATGAATATAAAATCAATTTTATTACTGAGGATATTGATTTNTGCCAAGAAACAAATGCTGATACTATCCAACTAGTGATAAAAATCAATATTGATGAAAATAATGATCCTGTTATTAATAATGAAACAGAATACGTTATTGAGCCTAATCAAACTTTTGAANTAGATATTTTAGCTTCAGATGCAGACAATGANNTGATATTATTAGAGTTAATTTCTGATGGTTTACCAGGTGATTTTCANTTTAATNCATCTTCTGGAGTTGGNGAAGTTTCTAGTAAACTTATATGGAATCCAACATGTGATTTTCTAAGTTCAGATTTTGGTCCAAAAGGTTATAATTTGACATTTAAGGTAACTGATAATAATTGTCCTTATTTTGGTGAAACTACTAAAAGAATTAAATTTTTACTTGAAAAACCAGTTGTAGATTGGGCTAGTTTTATACCTCCAAATGCTTTTAGTCCTAACGGAGATGGCATAAATGATGTATTTAAATTAACCAATTTAAATNTTCCATATCAGAATTTACCAATTGACGGATGTGACGATAATTTTGAGTCTATAATATTTGTTGATAGAACTGGNGTTGAGGTATATAAAACAAATGATAAGTATTTTGAATGGGATGGTGGTAATAGGTCACCAGGTGTATATTACTATTANATAAAATATACNAAATCAGAATATAAAGGGTCAGTTACTATTGTATATTAAATTTCATTCAGGGCATNAGATAAATCATTAATGATCTCATCTGTGTTTTCCAGACCGATATAAAACCTTACATAGTTTTTTGGTAGAAGTTCTGTTTTTGAGTAATACTTGCTTTCTAAATTATATCTAGCAATTTCAGGAAATATCAGTGATTCGTGACCTCCCCATGATGCTGCCATTTTGAAATATTTTAATTTATTACAGAATTTTTCAATCTTTTTATCATTATCTGTATTGAGTTCAATTGTAAATTGTCCACAAGGTTTTTTTAAATATTTTTTTACTAGTTCTTTTTGATCATAGTTTTCTGAGTGAGGATAAAACACTTTTTTTACCTTGCTATGATCTTCTAAAAACCTAACAACTTTAGGAGTGGACTCACTCACATAATTCATTCTTATTTTAAGTGTTCTTAAACCATTTATAAATAACCAAGAGTTAAACGGAGAAAGAACTCCTCCTAATAACTTAAATTCCGAGTTATATATATNATCAATAATTTTATTACTACTACAAATTATTCCACCCATAGCATTAGCATGCCCNCCAATATATTTGGTTGCAGAATGGATTATAATATCTATTCCCCATTTTGCTGGATTGCAATTTATAGGTGATGAAAAACTATTATCTATAATTGTAATTAGTTTATNTTTTTTAGCGACTTTAGAAATTTCCTCTAGATCTTGCATCTCATATGTCCATGAGTTTGGACTTTCTAGATAAATAACTTTAGTATTTTCTTTAATTTGATTTGAGAAATTAACAGTATCCTTTCCATCAATAAATGAGATTTCAATTCCATGATTTGGCAATACTTCTTTCATTANCTTATCTGTCCCAGTGTAAGGTTGNTTAANACTAATCATATGCTCTCCAGATTTAACTTGAGATAAAATTGCAGTAGAAATTGCAGCCATTCCACTACTCAAAGCAATTGCACTTTCTGTACTTTCCAGCGCAGCAATTTTTTTCTCAAAAATTTTTGTTGTTGGGTTATGNCCTCTAGTATAAAATGGGATATTATTTTTACTTATCATCGCTTCACGCATATCTTCAACTTTTGAGAATAAGAAGTTTGAATTGGAGAAGATAGGAGGTAATGCTGCGTTGAAATATTCTTCTCGGTTTTCACCAAGATGATTTATTATATCCTTAGTCATTTAGTAGTTATGTTGTTNACACGAAATTATAGTAATTTTTATAAACTATATTTATAAAATGGAAAATAAAGTTGTAGTTATTACNGGAGGATCATCAGGAGCTGGAGAGGCATTAGCATANAGGTTTTCCTCTGANGGATTTAACNTTGTAATTGGTGGCACAAATCTTGAAAGGTTAAAAAAAGTTCAGTCTAANATNCAATCTTCAGGNTCTAAATGTGAGTATATAGTTCATGACGTCTCATTAGAGAGAGAAGTTAAAAAAATGATAGANCATACAATTAAATCATATGGCAGGCTTGATGTTTTAATTTGTAATGCTGGAATTTCCTACAGATCAGTTTTCGAAAATGCTAACCTAGATGTATTTGANAAATTATTTAGAATAAATTTCTTTGGCTCAATTTATTCGGTAAAATACTCNATTCCTCACCTTGCAAAAACAAATGGTTCAATTATTGCTATGTCTTCATTAAATGGATTTATTGCNACGCCAACNAGATCTGCATATGTATCTTCAAAACATGCGATGCAAGGNTTTTTTGATTCAATTAGATTNGAACTTATGAAAAAAAATATTCATGTTATGGTTGCTTCACCTGGATATTTTGAGAGTAATTTTAGAAAAAATACTCTTAAAAGTGATGGAAATAAAGAGGGNAATACATCANGAGATGAAAAGGGTATGATGTCTACTGAAGTTTTAGCTGATAAGATTTTTCATGGATATAAAANTAAAAAGAGAGATTTGATTTTTACATTTAGAGGTAANCTAGCTCACTTAATTAAAAACTGGTTTCCNAAGTTATCAGATAAGTTAGCTTATAAAGAAATNCTAAATGAAAGAGAATCTCTCCTGAAAGACTATTAATCTATTTTTAAAATATTTTTTTTACGNATATATTTTTTCNGATTTTCTAATTCTACTTCATACCANACATCTGTCTCATTAACTATTTTAATTTTCTCACCTTTTCTAATTAATTTATAAACATCAGAACCTGAAGATGGATCATTCATGATAAAAGTATTTTCATTTAAAATAATTCCATCTAATCCTCCCTTAATATTTATCATNAACANTGTAANAAATGCNAGAANAAAAAAAGTTTTGATAAATATTATTTTTTGATTTNTGTTTCTTCTTATNANATTTAAGCAAAAAATGATAAATAGAATNATTAAANATGATNTAACTAAATTTTGCTTGTTATCATTATAAATACTTAANAAAAAGCTGTAATCAGATTTAGCATANGTTTCTAGATTATTTTCAGAGATGAGNTTGTTAAGGTTTTGNTCAACTATTTCGTTATCATCATTTTTTNTATATTTTGATAAATAATAGATTGATTTTTCAAAATTTCCCAGTTCATTTTCAATCNATGAAAGCTTAAGTAACATAGAATTAGTATATAACTCCTCATTAAAATACAGNCTNTCATAATATTTTTTTGCCTCATAATATTTTTTTAAATCAAATAANGAATCTCCTTTGAANAATAAATTTTCATTTCCCCTAGAATGAGATGAAATTAAAAGAAGAAAAATTAAAATTATTTTTTTAGTTATATTCATTTACGTCAATTTCTACATCATGTATATTATCANCNGTTTTTAAAATTAANGTATAATTTCCAGCATTTATAAACTTATTAAAGTGTATATGATATGGTTTTTGACTATTATTTTTTTCAAGGATAAGGTCCCATCTAAATTGATTTAACCCTTTTTTTCCTATTCCTTCGAATTCCCATANTATATTGTTACTGTCTTTAATTATTAATGAATATTTTTTCTCTTTATTTAAATAAAAGCTNATAGGAACTTTTTCATATGTATTNATAATTGGTTCTCTATGAGTATCATTAAATTTTGGAAGGATAAATTTTTCAGTATTTAAAATTTTATCATCTTCCAATATGTTTCGGTTAATGAAATAATTATGTATAGGATTTAAATTTATTTTGTATATACCTCTCCCGTGTGATGCTACAATCATATCATTAGTTTCTTTATCAATTTCTATATCAGAAACACTAGACATTGGNAAATNATTTCCTATTAAATTCCATGATGATCCTTTATCAAGAGAGATATAAACTCCTCTATACATTCCTGCATATAGTATATTNTCAAATTTATGATCTTCAATAATTANATTTACAGNTTCATTNGGAAGGTTTCCTTTCAGTCTTTTCCATTCTTCTCCATAATTTTCAGATACGTANATATAATTATTTAAATCATCGTAATTAATTCCAGTCATAGACATNTAGACTCTGCTTTTTTTATANAATGATGGGTGGATTCCTCTTATGTATCCATCAGATATATTATCTGAATTTTCTTTCCATGTTTTNCCATCGTCTTTAGAAGACCAGAAAATTCCTTTATCTGTNCCNACATACAGAAGTCCCTTTTGTATTTTAGATTCAGCAATAGCTCCAGCTGCTNTAGATTTTTTTTGAGGATATTTTTTTGATTTAGTTAAGTTATGGCTTACNACTTTCCAATTCTCTCCTTTATTTTCAGATTTGAAAATATAATTTCCTGCATGATATAAACTATTTGAATTGTGATACGAAATAAAATAAGGAGTTATAAAATTATATTTCAACGTGTCATTAATATAATCAGGTAGAATAGGTTTTATAGATTTAGATTTTTCNGTTATTAAATTTTTTCTTCTAATNGCTCCATTTTGCATACTAAAATATAGTATACTGCTATCATTAGGATCAACTCTTGTAATACAACCATCTCCACCATCCCATGCATCTATCCATAANTATTTCCAAGGATCATTAAATTCATTTCTCCATTCTTTTGCAGGACCAAAAACAGTTGCGTCATCTTGAGTGCCACCATATATATTGTATGGTTTTTTATAGTCTAATTCAATGTCATAAAATTCTCCAGTAGGTAAATTATTATAGTGTAACCATGAATTNCCTTTATCATAACTNACGAACAAACCTCCGTCATTNCCTAAAGCTAAATGATTTGGATTTGATGGATTTATCCATAATTCACANTGATCTAAATGTAAACCTTTTGCTTGGCTAGGATTAATTCTTTTTACAGTTCCTCCCAAGTTTTTAAAGGTTTTACCTCCATCACTACTGTATGCAGCTCTNACACCNANAGCATAAATTTCATCATCATTATTAGGACTCACATAAATATCNGTAAAATACCAACCTATCCCTGGAAAAATTAAAAGTTCATCTTNATGTGTTCTTCTCCAATTTTCACCACCGTTTTCTGATGTNTAAACTTCTGCTGCATTACTTCTTTCTTTTGATAAATTATCNACAAGTACATAAACTTTTTTAGAATTCGAATGAGAAACTGCNATNCCAATTCTTCCCATATTCTTCCCAANAGGNAGACCNTCAACTACTTTCTTCCATGTATCACCATTATCTTCGCTTCTATATACTCCGCTATTTTCTCCTTTTATACTAGGGTAGTTTTCCCACATTGTAGTATAAATNATATTNGGATTTGATTTAGAAATAACGATATCGTTAGATCCAGTCTTTTCATCAATNGCTAGAACATGATCCCANGATANACCTCCATCNAAAGTTCTATAAACACCTCTATTTTTATTTTTACTCCAAAAATGACCTAAGACACTAACAAAAACTANATCAGGATCATAAGGGTTAACCGAAATTTCTCCTATATGCCATGAGTCATCTAACCCGATATGCTCCCATGATTCACCTCCATCAACTGATTTATACATNCCGGTTCCNGGCATAGTNAAATTTCTTCCTTTTTTTAAACTTTCACCTGTTCCTACATATATTATTTTTTTATTTGAAGGNGCAATTGCAATATCGCCTATTCCGATCGATGGAATATCATTTAATAATGGTTTCCATGATATTCCATTATTAGTAGTTTTCCATAAATTTCCTGAGCCAAATGCCACATACATTGTACCTGGATTTTTTTCGTCAACTTGAATTGATTCTACTCTAGCAGAATTTACAACTGGGCCTAGCGAAATCCAGTCTAAATTAAAAATTGTTTTTTCTTTTAATTTTTTATACTCTTCAAAAGACTTGACTAGAGGAGATGGAGTTTGTTGACTATAACTTAAAAAGTTTATGCTCAACATGTATATTATGCTCAACAATATTTTTTTCATTATTATAATATAACAATTTTCTAATAATTCAATCTCATTATTGTAATTTCAATAACATTTTCTAGTTTTGCGCGTTCCAATATTTACATGATTGGCTAGCTCAGTTGGTAGAGCATCTCCCTTTTAAGGAGAGGGTCCTGGGTTCGAGACCCAGGCCAATCACTCTTTAATTTTCGCTTAATAAATATCCTCCTACAACTGCTGCTGTCTCTGATCTTAAAATNTGATTTCCNAGACTTATACTATTATATCCTGATTGCNTAATNTTTTCTTTTTCCTCATTNGTAAAATCTCCNTCAGGCCCAATAATTAATANNGAATTAATATTATCTCCACATTTATTNAGCTTATTCTTAGATTCTAAGTCAGCAAAAAACTTATTGTCTTTATTTTTTGTATTTAGTAGGAACTGATCAAGTGATATAATNGGATTTATCTTAGGAAGAAATAATGANTTACATTGTTTAGCTGCTGAAATTAATTTTTTATTTAATCTCTCATAATTTAAACTCTTTCTTTCACAGTTTTGACTTAATATAAAAGTAATTTCATTCACTCCAATTTCAGTTAATTTTTCAACCATCCAATCAATTCTATTTTNACTTTTTATCAAGGATATCGATATATGGTTNATTTTATTTTGAGTTAAAGATTTGANTTTTTCTTTCTTCTCTAAATAGCATGATTTTTTTTCAATTTTTTCAATTTTNGTTTTGAATAAATTTCCTTTACCGTCAGTGGTAAAAATAATATCACCTACTTTTTTTCTAAGTGATTTTACACAATGGTAAAATTCTTCTCCATCAAGAATATTGCTTTTTGGATTTGGTGTGTAAAATAACTGCAATTTTTTTTATATTTAATTTAAATTAAAGTAAACCTAACAACTCCACAATTATGATGAAAATTTTAAATCTAATAATTCTTCTATTATTAAGTAATTCTGTTTTNTCTCAGAAAAAAAATAAAAAGAATATATATCCTCATTCTACATCAGCTGAACAAAGACTAAAAGGTTATAATGATAGACTGAACTTAAATTCAAAGTCAATTGTTAAAAATATAAGCTTTAGAAATATTGGTCCAACNGTAATGAGTGGCAGAGTTGTTGATTTAGATATTAATCCAGATGATCCATCTCATTTTTATGTNGCTTATGCATCAGGTGGACTTTGGGAAACTAAAAACCATGGAAACTCTTTTGTCTCATTATTTGATAATCAGATGGTCATGACAATTGGTGATATTAAAGTTGATTGGCAAAATGATATTATATACGTAGGCTCTGGAGAAAATAATTCAAGTAGATCATCATANTCAGGAAATGGAATTTATAAATCAGTAGACAATGGTAAAAGTTGGGATAATATTGGATTACAAGAATCTCATCACATTGGAAGGATAATTATTCATCCTCAAAATNCTGACATAATTTGGGTNGCTTCTCTTGGCCATNTATATTCCTCAAGTAANGAAAGAGGGGTATATAAGTCTTTAGATGGAGGATTAACTTGGACTAATAAACTCTATGTGAACNATTATACTGGAGCTATTGATTTAGTAATTNATGAAAATAANCCAGAAATTTTATATGCTTCTATGTGGGAAAAAGATAGAAAAGCNTGGAATTTTGATGGTTCTGGGATTGGTTCTGGAATNTATAAATCTATAGATGGTGGAGAAAACTGGGTAGAAATATCTGGNGGTGAAAGTGGTTTTCCAGATACAGAGGGAACTGGGAGAATTGGATTAGATATTTCTAGATCAAACTCAAATATTTTATTTGCAATATTNGATAATCAAGANAGAAGAGAAGGATCAAATAATGCTGAAAATGATGATTTGACAAAAGATGATTTAAGATCAATTTCTACATCTGATTTTTTAAAAATTGANGATAAAAAAATAAGAGACTTTTTNAGAAATAATAGATTCCCNACAGAGTATAGTGTNGATAAAATTAAAACNATGGTAACCAATGGAGATATATCACCATACTCATTAGTTGAATATTTAGAAGATTCAAATTCTCTTCTTTTTGATACTCCTGTAATTGGAGCAGAAGTTTATCAATCAATTGATTTTGGNAAAACATGGAAAAAAGTTAATGAAGATGATTTAGGGTATCTTTTCTATTCATATGGATATTACTTTGGAGAAATTAGAATTGATCCACAAAATCCAGAAAAAGTTTATACTATGGGTGTTCCTCTTATTAAATCTAATGACTCAGGTAAGTCATGGATGTCAATTGATTATGAAAACATGCACGGTGACTATCANGCTTTATGGATCAATCCAAATAAATCTGGACATTTAATAGTAGGAAATGATGGTGGTATAAATATATCATATGATGATGGAGAAAATTGGATGAAATTTAATAGTCCATCAGTTGGTCAATTTTATGATATAAATGTTGACATGAAAGAACCTTATAACGTATACGGTGGATTTCAAGATAACGGTGTCTGGATGGGGCCATCTAATTATCAGGCAAGTTTAAGATGGCACAGTACCGGAAAATATCCATGGAAATCGATTTATGGTGGAGACGGTATGCAAACTGAAATAGATTACAGAGACAATGAGACTGTTTACACAGGTTCTCAGTTTGGAAATTATGTAAGAACTAATACTAGAACTGGAGAGAGGAAAAGAATTACCCCATCTCATAAATTAGGTGAGAGACCTTANAGATGGAATTGGGAAACGCCTATTTATTTGTCGAGACATAATCAGGACATACTATATATGGGTTCAAATAAATTCCATAGATCTCTAAATCAAGGAGATGAATTTGAAACGTTGTCAGAAGATTTAACAAATGGAGGAGTTAAGGGAAATGTTAGTTATGGCACTTTAACAACTATCATTGAATCAGATTTAAAATTTGGATTAATTTATGTNGGAAGNGATGATGGCTTGATTCATGTAAGTAGAGACGGAGGATTTTCTTGGAAAAATATTTCAGAAAATCTTCCAAAAAATATGTGGGTAAGCAGTATATATCCTTCTAGGTTTAAGGAAAGTAGAGTATACTTATCATTAAATGGTTATAGGTGGGATAATTTTGAGCCAATGATTTATGTNTCAGAGGATTATGGTTTAAACTGGAGTAGAATTGGAAATGAATTNCCAAATGAACCGGTAAATGTTATAATTGAAGATAGTAGAAATGAAGGGTTAGTTTATGTTGGTACAGATCATGGAGTTTANGCATCCTTGGATTATGGAAATAATTTCCATCCATTTATAAATGGATTATCAGGCGCTCCNGTCCATGACTTAGTACTTCATCCAAGAGAAAATGACTTAGTTGTAGGTACTCATGGGAGATCAGTTTATNTAGCAGACATGACTTATCTTCAACAAATTGATCAGAATATTNTAAATNAGAATTTACATGTATTTAAAGTANATAATTTAAAGTATTCTAATAGGTGGGGGAATANAAATTGGTATGGAAATTTAATAGAACCATCTGTAGAAATTGTTATTTTTTCAAAGTCTAATNCAGATATTGAACTTATAATTGAAGGCGATAATGGTGAATNTATTAAAGATAATCANACACTAGAATATGGATTAAATTTTATTAATCATAACTTATTAATTAATGATAAAAATAAATATCTACCAAAAGGAAAGTATAAATTAAAAGTAACTAACTTAGAAGAGANNTCTTTTGCTGAGTTTGAAATTAACTAACTAAAAAAATGAAAAAATTAATCATTATACCATTATATCTTTTAACCATTAGTTTTATCTATTCTCAGGATGATAAANTGACAGCATGGGAAGTAACTGAAATTTGGGATCCTGAACCTAAGATTNTTACNCCTGGAAAATCTTTTAGAGACGCTCCATCCGACGCGATCATATTATTTGATGGATCAAATTTAGATAAGTGGGTACATAAAAATGGAGAACCTGCAAAGTGGAATGTNNAAGATGGATATTTTACAGTAAAACCTGGTACTGGTGATATTTTAAGTAGAGAAGCTTTTGGGAGTTGTCAACTTCATGTAGAATTTATGTCTCCATCAAAAATTGAGGGAGATGGTCAAAATCGAGGTAATAGTGGNGTTTATTTTATGGAAAACACTGAAGCNGGGGATACTGGCTATGAGATTCANGTTTTAGANTCNTATGAAAATAGNACTTATTCTAATGGGCAGGCTGGAAGTGTTTACAAACAACATAGTCCTTTGGTTAATGCTTCAAAAAAACCTGGCGAATGGCAGACATATGATATAATTTTTAAAGCTCCGGTTTTTAATGAGAATGGTGGAGTTGAATCTCCAGCTTACATTACCGTATTTCACAATGGTGTTTTAATTCAAAATAATTCTCAAATACAGGGTTATGTAAAATTTATTGGTTATCCAGAATACAAAGCTCATGCATCAAAATTGCCAATTAAATTACAAGATCATAGTAATTTAGTTAGTTTCAGAAATATTTGGATTAGAAACCTATAAGGTTAATCTAATTTTTCAAGGACAATATTATGATTTGTGTATATACAAATATCTGCGGCGATTGTTAAACTTTTCTTAACGATTTCTTCTGATGTTAAATCCTTATTATTTTCCTTTAAAGCTATAGCTGCAGCTTGAGCGTACATACTTCCTGACCCTATTGTAGCAATATTATTATCAGGCTCCAGGACATCTCCAGTACCTGATACAATTAAAATTTGTTTTTTATCTCCAACGATCATCATGGCTTCAAGTCTTCTAAGATATCTATCCATCCTCCAATCTTTAGCTAGCTCAATAGCAGATCTTTTCATGTTGCCACCATACTTACTTAGTTTTTCTTCAAATCTTTCTATTAAGGTAAATGCATCTGCTGTAGATCCAGCAAATCCTGCAAGAATTTTACCTTCATGTAGAACTCTTATCTTATTAACATTACTTTTTGCTACGGTGTTACCCATTGTTGCTTGACCATCAGCTCCGATTGCTATCTTTCCATCTTTGAGTACGGCACAAACTGTAGTTGATTTAACTTTATTCATTATACTAATATTTTTATTGGATCTTCAATTAACTCTTTTAATGTTTGAAGAAATGCAGCTCCTGTAGCTCCATCTACTAATCTATGATCGCAAGATAAAGTTAGCTTCATAATATTACCAGGAACAATTTCTCCATTTTTAACTACAGGTGTACTCTTAATTCCTCCAACAGCTAATATACAGGAGTCATTAGGATTAATAATAGCTGTGAATTCGCTAATACCAAACATCCCTAAATTAGATATTGTAAAAGTATTGCCTTCCCAATCTGATGGTTGAAGTTGTTTGTCTTTTGCTCTTTTAGCAAGTGATTTTACCTCTGCAGAGATATGAGATAATGATTTATTATCAGCAAATCTAATTACTGGAACTAATAAACCTTCATCAACTGCTACCGCGACTCCAATATGAACATGATGATTAATTCTTATTTTATCTGTTAAATAACTAGAATTCACCATTGGATGTTTTCTTAAGGCAACAGCACAAGCTTTTAAGATGATATCATTAAATGAAATTTTAACTTCTGATGACTCATTAATTTTTTTTCTGCCTTCAATACAATTATCCATATCAATTTCCATTGTTAGATAAAAGTGAGGTGCAGAAAACTTACTTTCAGCTAATCTTTTAGATATGGTTTTTCTCATTTGAGTAACAGGTATTTCCTCAAAAGATTCCTCAGAGTGAATTTGAGGTAGTTTTATTTCTTTTTGCACTTCTGCTGTTTTTGCCGGAATACCCTTGTATTCTTCTATATCCTTTCTAATTATTCTTCCTCCATCACCAGAACCAGAGATATTTGATAGATCAATACCTTTTTCATCTGCAAGTTTTTTTGCTAATGGAGATGCTTTGATTCTTTCATCATTTGAACTTATATTTTTTTCTTCAGGTGCAGGTGCAGGTGCAGGTGCAGGTGCAGGTGCAGGTGCAGGTGCAGGTGCAGGTGTTTCTACTTTAACTTCAATTTCTTTTTCTATTGGTGTTTCATTTACTTCCTCACTGTTATCTACACTTGAAGTATCATTTTCAATATCCTTTAATATCTCATTTACATCTTCTCCTTTCTCCCCAATAATAGCGATAACTCCATCTACTGGAACTGAATCACCATCTTTTACTCCAATATGCAATAAAACTCCATCATCATAAGATTCTAATTCCATAGTTGCCTTATCGGTCTCAACTTCTGCTAATATATCTCCAGATTTTATTTCATCTCCAACTTTTTTTAACCAACTAGCGATAACTCCCTCTTCCATCGTATCACTCATTTTTGGCATTCTTATGATTTCGGCCATATCTTCATTTTTTGCTCAAATTTAATCCAAAATTTTATTTAAAGGATTTAACTAAAGAAAATTATTATTTTTATTAAATGGTGAATAGATATACATTATCAAATATTTCTTTTATCTCTAAAACATTCAAAATAGATGATAAGAATATTGAATCAATTTATAATGCTTTTCCAACAAAAAAATTACCGATAATAACTCTTGAAAATAATAATGTGAAGTTTGAGTATTGGGGATCTACAGATAAATTTTCAAAAAATAATACACTTGCTAACAGGTTAATTAATGTTGATTTTAATAAAGCTGAAAAAAGTAATATTATATCTACTCAATTTAAGTTGGATAGGTGCCTAATTCCATGCGATGGTTTTTATTTTTGGAAAAACTTTTCTAAAAAAGAAAAAACTCCCTATTATTTTCAATACACTAAGGAAAAATTAATTTATTGTGTAGGCATAAGAGAAACATTTCAAGATTTTTCTGGCAATAGCTTCAAATATTTTTATTTTCTAACTGATCAATCAACTGAAAAATGGAAAAAATTTACTCCCAAAATTCCTATACTTTTTGATATAAGGTATTTAGATATTTGGTTTTCAAAAACAACATCAATTAATAAAATATCTAGTTTCATTAATCCAATCAAATTTGATGATTTCAATTTTTACACTGTTTCGCCATATTTTGAAAATAATAATAGGGATGATATTTCCTTAATTAATCCAAGTAATAATTTAAATCAATATGGTAATTATTCTCTTTTCGATTAATAAAAAAATAGCATAGTTTTGAGCATGATAAGATCTAAAATTTCAGGTGTTGGTTATTATGTTCCTGATAATATTGTGAAGAATTCTGATCTTGAAGAAATGATGAATACATCTGATCAGTGGATAAAAGAAAGAACTGGAATTGAAGAGAGGAGATGGGTTGATAATGATAAGTTATCTACTTCTTTAATGGGTACTTATGCTTCTGAGTCTGCGATTAGTGATGCTGGTATTGATAAAAACGAAATAGACTTTATTATTTTTTCTACTCTTAGTCCAGATTATTACTTTCCAGGTTCTGGGGTTCTTTTACAAAGAAATTTAAAAATTAAAGAAGTTGGTGCTCTTGATGTTAGAAATCAATGTTCAGGATTTATTTATAGTTTGTCAATTGCAGATCAGTATATTAAATCTGGTATGTACAAAAATATTTTAGTTGTAGGTAGTGAAATTCATTCTGGAGGGTTAGATAAGACTCCTAGAGGTAGAGGAGTCTCTGTAATTTTTGGAGATGGTGCAGGTGCTGTAGTATTATCTGCCAGTGACGACGATTCTGGTATTTTATCAACTCACCTACATTCTGAGGGTAAATATGCTGAGGAACTTGCTCTTATTAAACCAGCTACTACATTTTGGATTGATAAAATAATTGATGATGAGAATGAGGATGGAACAGGCTATTCTCCAGTAATGAATGGGAATTTTGTATTCAAAAATGCTGTAATTCGATTTGAAGAGGTAATATACGAGGCACTAAAACATTCAAGTTTAAAACCTGATGATATATCCCTTCTTATTCCACACCAAGCTAATCTTAGAATTAGTCAGTATATACAAAAGCGTCTTAAATTATCAAATTCCCAGGTTTATAATAATATTATGAAGTATGGAAATACAACCGCAGCTTCGATACCCATTGCTCTAAAAGAGGCATTAGATGAAAATAAATTAAACAAAGGAGATATATTATGTTTAGCTGCTTTTGGGAGTGGTTTTACATGGGCTTCTGCACTAATTAAATGGTAAATACTTATTTCAATATTGTATTTTTTATATTCTTAATTTTTCATTCAGATTTTATTTTAAATGCTCAGAAATTATTTATTCCAATTAATGATTCTGAAATCATATCAATTTATAAAACTGGAGAAAAACAAGACGATGGTTCTTATATATCTAAAGATAAATTGGGAAACATAAGAATTCAGGGAAAATTTAATAAGCTTACTCCTGTAGGTAAATGGTATACATTTTTTAAAGATGGAAAGCTGCAATCAACTTATTCCTATTCTGAAGAGGGTAAATTAGATGGTGTTTTTGTTCAGTATTTTTCCAATGGAAAAATTTATATTTCTGGAACTTTTAAGAATAATATCCAAAGTGGACTGTGGAAAACCTTTTATTTAAATGGGAATCTTGAAACTGAGGGTGAAATGTATGAAGGTAAAAGGTACAAACGCTGGAACTATTATTATAACAGTGGAATAATAAAAGAAATATCTAATTATAATATTGAAGGTAAACTTGATGGTGAGCTTATTACGTTCGATGAGTATGGTACTCTCGTTTCTAAAGCAAATTATAAAAAAAATAAAATTGATGGAGAATATCTCGAATTTTATTATGACGGAAATATAGCGCTAAAAGGATATTATATTTTAGGATTTAAGGATAGTATATGGACTGAATTTCAACCTAATAAGATTAGCTTTAATAAAGCAAGAAATATATCTTTCATAAAAAGATATAAAAATGATTTGCCTCATTCTAAGTGGATATATTATTATCCTGACTCAAATGTTAAACAAAAAGAAGAACAATATGTTAATGGCCTTAAAAATGGTACTTTCTACGAATATTTTTATAATAATAGAATATCTAAAATATTAAATTATAAAAATAATTTTTTAGATGGTGAATATATAGAATACCTTCCCTCAGGTGTAAAAAGTGTAATAGGAGGATATCAAAATGGATTAAAAGAAGGAATTTGGGAAACATATAGAGAAGACGGTTCAATATTTTCTATTGGTAATTATAGTAATGATCTGCAAGAAGGTGATTGGAAATATTTCTATAGAAATGGGAACCTTTCATCAGAAGGTAAATATTTAAATAGTTTCAAAGATGGACAATGGATTTATTATTATGAAAGTGGAAATCTTGACGAGATAGGTTCTTTTTTATCTGGCTTAAAGCATGAGTTATGGGGAAGGTTTTATGAGAGTGGGGAATTGAAGCAAGAGGAAAAATACTCTTATGGTAAATTATTAAATGTATCTAGTTTTAATCTATTGGATGGAAATAAAATTGAAAACTCAACCTTTGTAGATGGAAATGGGCAGTTATATGATTATTATGAGAATGGTAATATTTTTTCAATATCAAATTATCAAAATGGAAATTTAGAAGGAAAATATGAAGAGTTTCACATTAATGGTAAAATTGCAAAAAGAGGAAAATACTCATCGAATATTAAAACAGGAGAATGGTTTGAGTTTAGTAAAAGAGGACTTCTAAAAAAAAGAATACAACATGATTAAAGATATAATTATTGCTATTGATGGGCATTCAGGATGTGGTAAGAGTACAACATCAAAATTAGTTGCTGAGCACTTTAAATATAATTACTTAGATTCTGGAGCAATGTATAGATCGGTTGCTCTTTATTTATTAAGGAAAAATATAAATTATCTAGAAATAGAAAAGATAAGAGAGGAAATTAATAATATTAAGATAGAATTTAAATATGTAGATGGTATTCAGAACACATTCTTAAATGATGAAAACGTTGAAGATGAAATTAGGAGGGAGAATATCTCAAAAGTTGTG
>NZWZ01000044.1 GCA_002701745.1 Flammeovirgaceae bacterium | reverse complement strand
GAAAGAAATTTGTACGCTTTTAAGTATGATAATATCATTTATTATGATAATTCCAATATCTAAATTTTTTTTAAAAATGAGTTTTTTTAAATCCTTAGTAAAAAAAATACCGATTCCATTACCGGCTCAGAATATTAAAAGCAAAAAAGTTTTTTGGATGTTATTTGTTATTAGTGGATTAGTAGCTTGTGTTTCATTTATTCCGATGGTAGATATTGCTAAAGAGCTTTTTCCCGACGCATCAAATAGAAGGTTAACATGGTTTTTCCCACAAAGGATGAATAACTCTGTTATGTTGTGGGCTGTATTCAATGGTATATTCGGTTTAATTTTATTTTATTTCTCGTATATAATTTTTGGAAAAAAAAATGGGATAAATAAAAAAACCTGGGGTCTATCGATAACCAGATATGAATTTATAAAAACCTTGATTTTGGGAGTATTGGTATTTATGTGCTATTACATTATACTTAATATAATTTATTTTATTTTTCATGTCGATTATAGGTTTTGGTTTATGGGAGTTAGAATATTTCAGCCTAAGATGATACTTGTATTATTTATGTATGCGCCGTTTTTCTTTATATTTTTCTTTTCTAATTCACTAAGGGTAAATGGAGCTATGAGATTCAAAAATCAATCTGAATGGATATCAAGATTGATTGCAGGTTTTGCAAATTCTGCTGGATTGATACTAATAATTGTAATTCAGTATTTTGTTTTTTATATAACTGGAGAGGTATTTTGGACTACAAATTGGCTGAGCGTTAATCTATTATTTGGACTCGTTCCTATGATGTTTATTTTACCTTATTTTAATAGGATATTTTTTGAGATGACTGGTAGGGTATATTTAGGTCCAATAATAACTTGCTTAATATTTATTATGATTCTTTCGACAAATACAGTTATCTACCTACCTATATAACTACATAATTATATTCTTTAGAATAGTTTTAATTATAATTTAATAAATTCGTGTCAAATGGGATTATTTGATTTTATAAAGAAAAAACTTTTTGGTAAGACACAAAAAGTTGAGGAGTCCAAAAAAGTTGATAAAAAGAAAAAATCAGAAGAAAAAGCTGAATCTGTAAAAGTTTCTAAACCCAAAGTAACTAAAGAAAAGAAAAAAGTTTCTACAAAAATTAAAGAGGAAAAACCTAACAAGGGAATTCTTTCAAAAATTAAAGACGCTTTAATTTCATCGCCCAAAAAAAAAGAGACTGAAAAGGAAAAGCCTAAGCCAAAAGCTAAAAAGCAAGTTAAAGACGTTAAGCAAAAGCCTCGAATTAAAGAAGAAATAGAAGAAGTTATTGAGGAAGAGGTAGAAGAAGTTGTTGAGGAAGCAAAAGCAGAAGGGATTGAGGAAGAGGTAGAAGAAGTTGTTGAGGANNCNAAAGNAGANGAGNTNGAGGAAGANGTAGAAGAAGTTNTTGANGAGCCTAAANTAGAAGANGTNGANGAGNAAGTAGAAGAAGTTGTTGAGGAGNCTAAAGCANAAGANNTNGANGAGNAAGTAGAAGAAGTTGTTGANGANCCNANAGNNNAAGAGNTNGAGGANGAAGTAGAAGANGTTGTTGAGGAGCCTAAAGCAGAAGAGACNGAGGAGGAAGTAGANGATAAATCTCAAATTGAGNCTGATGATGACTCTGAATCATTAAAAAAAGGATTAGAAAAAACAAAAAAAAGTTTCTTTTCTAANTTAAAATCAGCTGTATTAGGAAAATCAAAAATTGATGATGATGTTCTTGATGATTTAGAGGAAGTACTAATTACNTCTGATGTAGGTGTTGAAACAACTGTGAAAATAATTGANAGAATAGAGGAAAGAGTTTCAAAAGATAAGTACACAAGTNTCAATGAACTAAATAATATTTTAAAAGAAGAGATTGTAAATATCTTAGCTGAAAACAGTTCTGATCTTGATNCTTTTGATGTTTCCGAAGACACTGTTCCTTATGTCATTTTAGTAGTTGGTGTAAATGGNGTTGGAAAAACTACAACTATTGGTAAGTTAGCAGCCCAATTTAAAGAAGGNGGTTTAAAAGTTCTAATTGGTGCTGCAGATACTTTTAGAGCTGCAGCTGTAGATCAAATTCAAATGTGGGGAAAGAAGGTTGGTGTTGATGTTGTATCTCATGGGATGAATACTGANCCTGCNTCTGTTGCATATGATACTGTAAAGAAAGCTGTAGAAGAGAAATATCATGTTGTTATAATTGATACTGCTGGAAGATTACATACTAAACTTAATCTCATGAATGAGCTTTCTAAAATTAAGAGNGTAGTTCAAAAGTTTAAACCAGATGCTCCACATGAAGTAATGTTAATATTAGATGGCAGTACTGGACAAAATGCTTTTGTTCANGCTGAAGAGTTTACTAAGGCAACTGATGTGAATTCAATTACAATAACAAAACTTGATGGAACCGCAAAAGGNGGAGTAGTTATTGGTATCACTGATCGATTTAAAATACCAATTAAATATGTAGGTGTAGGTGAAAAAGTTGGGGACCTAAAGTTATTTCATAAGGGTGAATTTGTAAGCTCTTTCTTTGATTAATGAGTTTTTTAATTTCCTTTTCAGATTTTATAATTGAAGCTGCTGATTACCTCTGGAATGGGCCGGTATTAGTCACATTACTATTAGGAGGTGGAATTTATTTTTCATTAAGATCTAGACTAATTCCATTATTGTTTTTTAAAANTGCATTTAGATTACTAAGAAAAAAAAGNAATTCTNATAAAGGGATTAGCCCTTATGAAAGTGTTTCAAGTCAAATTGCTGGTATTGTNGGTATGGGAAATATTAGTGGTGTAGCNGTTGCAATTTCAATAGGTGGTCCTGGAGCAATATTTTGGATGTGGGTNACTGCTTTCCTTGGAATGATTACAAAATTTTATACATGTTCATTGTCAGTTATGTANAGAAAAAAATCAAAAAATAAATTTTTTGGNGGTCCAATGCATGTAATTGTAAATGGGTTGGGAAAAAAATGGAAATTTTTGGCTACAGTTTTCTGTTTTTTTGGTTTATTAGGTGTATCTCCTATTTTCCAATCAAATCAAATTGTTGAAGTTTTTAACTCAGTTATTCTTAAAGATCAATTTTTATTTAACGATAAATTTTATAGTGATTTATTACTTGGAATATTTCTAGCTGTTATTGTTTCATTTGTAATATTAGGAGGAATCAGTAGAATAGGTAAGGTTGCAAGTAAAATAGCACCAGTAATGGTTTTAGTTTATATGGCAACTGTATTTTATTTAATGTTTTTGAATTATGAAATGATAATCCCTAGTTTTAAATTAATCTTTATTGACGCTTTCAGTGCAAATTCTGTTTTAGGAGGTTCAGTTATATCGATAATTATGATAGGAGCAAGGAGAGCATCGTTTTCTAATGAGGCTGGTATTGGAACCGCTCCAATTATTCATGCCTCTAGCGAGTCAGAGAATCCTATCGAGGAAGGATTAGTCTCCATGATTGGTCCTTTTGTTGATACTATAATAGTTTGTACTTTGACAGCATTATGTATACTAGTGACAAATTCATGGACAAATTTTAATTATGCNGGTATTGAATTAGTCGCTGTNGCATTTAACAATTCTATGCCTAATTTTGGACCATATATTCTATTATTTACTACACTAACTTTTGCTATATCAACATTATTTAGCTTATCATTTTTTGGGGAAAGGTGTATGGCATATCTTTTTGGAGAAGAAAATAAAATNATNTACAGATATATCTATTTAGGCCTTATTGTTCTTGGTTCAGTTTCTTCTCTAAAGTTTGTAATTAGCCTGATTGATCTATCCTATGGTATAATGGCATTCCCAACTATTTTATCTGCTCTTATTTTAGCTCCTAGAGTTGACCAAATGTCAAAAAAATATTTTAAAAAATTAAAATAAGACAAATGTTTACAAATTTTTATATTTGTATCCCGATTAAANTTTTTTTTATGAATATAATTATCGCGGGAACAGGTGAAGTTGGATTTTACCTGTCTAAACTTTTAGCGCAAGAATCCCATAATATAGTCATTATTGACCATGATAAAAAAGCGCTCGAAAAAGCCTCTCATAATTTAGATGTTTCTACTATAAAGGGAGATGTTACGTCTATAAAGACTCTAGAAATAGCTGGCGCAAAAAAGGCTGATTTACTGATAGCAGTTACATCTTCTCAACAGACAAATATATTATCTTGTACAATTGGTAAAAAATTTGGAGTTAAAAAGTGTATTGCAAGAATTTCAAACTCTGAACTTCTTCACAGAAAAGATACATTTGATTTAACATCAATTGGTATAGATGAAGTCATTTATCCGGAAGCACTTGGTGCCAATGAAATTAAAACTCTTCTCAAGGAATCTGCTGCTACAGATTCTTTAGAATTTGAGGGAGGAAAACTTCATTTAATGGGAATAATGATTGATAAAGATTCTCTTTTAAAAGATAAAACTTTAGGCGAATCAACATACTTAAATCCAGACACTAATTACACTCCAGTAGCAATTGTGAGAGACATAGAGGACGAGATTCATAATGAGACTATAATTCCTCGATCTCATAATATTTTAAAGGAGGGTGATACAGCATACTTTATTGCGGAATCTAAAGATGGTGTAGAAAAAGTTTTGTCACTTGCTGGTAAAAAAAATCTAGAAATTAAAAATATAATGATTTTTGGTGGGTCTCCTTTAGCTTATATGACCGCTAAATATCTATCAAAAAAATATAATATTAAAATAGTCTGTGATGACATTGAAAAATGTGAAAAACTTGCAGATGAATTATCTAATGTAATGGTAATTAATGGTTCCGCCACAAATATTGATTTAATGCAGGAAGAGGATCTTGATAATATGGATGCTTTTTTAGCCTTGTCTTATGAAACCGAAAAAAATATTCTTGCATCTCTTGCCGCAAAGGAGTCTGGAGTAAAAAAGACAATTTCTCAAGTTGAAAATATTGATTTTATTCCTTTAGCTCAAAATATGGGATTAAATACAACTATAAATATTAAGTATTTAGCTGCAAACTTTATTTTNAAATATATAAGTGAAGGTAAATTCTTAGACTATTCTACACTTCAGGGTGTTGATGCTGAAATTATTGAGGTTGAGGTTAAACCAGAGAGTAGTGTTCTTGGAAAGCAATTAAANGATCTAAATTTCCCTAAAGATAGTATTGTTGGTGGNCTAACAAGAGGAGAGGATACTCATTTTCCTAGAGGTAACTTTGAATTCGAAGAAGAAGATAGAGTTATTATTGTNACGAAAAAGGAAACAAAAAGTACTATAGAGTCAATGTTTAAATGAAATTTAATCTAAAAGTAATTGGTAATATTATTGGGATCCTATTATTAATTAATGGGCTTTTGATGCTTACAGCTGTACCTTTTGGAATATATCATGGGGAAGGTTCATGGAAAGGAATTTTAGTTGCATCGCTAGTAAATTCTGTAATAGGATTTATACTCTACTATAATACTAAGGATAATGAAAATAAAGAATTAAAGCGCAGAGACGGTTACTTAATAGTTATTCTAAGTTGGATAGCAATGTCTTTATTTGGTATGCTCCCATATATTTTCACGGATCAAATATCAAATGTGCCTGATGCATTCTTTGAAACGGTATCTGGTTATACAACAACTGGTGCTAGTATTCTTAATGATATTGAAATTCTAGATCATGGAATTTTATACTGGAGAAGTTTAACTCAGTGGATAGGCGGTATGGGTATTATCGTTTTGGCAGTAGCTATTTTACCTTTTTTAGGTATAGGTGGTATGCAGTTATTTGTAGCAGAAGCTCCAGGTGTATCTGTAGATAAGTTACAGCCTAGAATTAAAGAGACAGCCATGAGACTATGGCAGATTTATATTTCATTTACTGTTGTGTTATTCTTTATACTATGGGCTGAGGGAATGAACTCTTTTGAGGCAGTAAATCATGCCATGACAACTTTTGCTACCGGTGGATTTTCTACTAAAAATGCAAGTATAGGATATTTTGAATCTCCTCTAATTCAATATACTATTATATTATTTATGTTCATATCAGCAACTAACTTTACCCTAACTTATTTCGCTATTAAACTAGACTTTAAAAAAGTTTTTCAAAATGAAGAATTTAGAATTTATTCTTCATTCATTATATTTTTAACCGCAATAGTTTTTATTACATTATATTTAATTGATAGCTCTTACGCTGAAGAAACATTTAGGTCAGCTCTTTTTAGTGTTGTCTCAATTATTACCACAACAGGATTCACAACTGTTGATTTTACAGGCTGGACTGAATTTATAACAATTTTATTTTTTATTCTAATGTTTTTTGGAGCTTCTGCAGGATCTACCTCAGGAGGAATTAAAATTGTTAGACATGTAGTATTACTAAAAAACAGTTATATAGAGTTAAAAAAACAACTTCATCAGCAAGGAGTTTTTATATTAAGATTTAATAATTCAAAAGTTCCTCAAAGTGTAGTAACTAATATACTTGCTTTTATGATGTTATATGTTGTTATATTTTCTATAGGTTCTGTGATAATGACTCTTATGGGTGTAGATTTTATTACAGCAATAGGCTCTGTCGCAGCTACATTGGGGAACATTGGTCCAGGTATAGGAGATGTTGGCCCAGCAAGTAATTTTAGTTCTATACCAGACGCAGGAAAATATTTTTTATCCTTACTAATGCTTATTGGAAGACTTGAGTTACTCACCTTTTTACTCATATTAACTCCTGCATTTTGGAAATTTAATTAATAAATAATGATGAACTTATTTTATATAATATGGAATGCCAACCCTGAAATTATTTCAGGATTACCACCAAGATGGTATGGNTTATTATTTGCTCTTGGTTTTTTAATAGGCTCCTATATCATGAGGTGGATATATAAATTAGATGGTAGAGATCCTGAGGAAGTAGAAAGATTAACACTTTATATGGTTGTTGCAACTATTGTTGGGGCAAGAGTGGGCCATTGTCTTTTCTATGATCCAATTTACTATTTATCTAATCCATTAAAAATCTTATATATATGGGAAGGTGGTCTTGCAAGTCACGGTGCTGCAATTTCAATTATTCTTGGAATGGTTATCTACTCAAGAAAAGTTAACGAAACATTTTTTTGGGTAATGGATAGAATTGTAATTGTTGTTTGTCTTGCTGGAGCTTTTATTAGAACAGGGAATTTTATGAATTCTGAAATTCTTGGCTTACCAACAGAATCAGGTAGTGGTGTGGTATTTGCAAAAAGTGTTAATGATATTTTAATGTTTAGGTTTGATGGTAGAGTAGACGAAATTAGCTTCCACAAAAGATCAGGAGAAATGACAGAAAATGGAGTGCCTATAACAATAAGATTAAAATATGGTGATGGAGTAGGGGTTGATGAGCTTTCAGAAAATAATTATTACAAATCAAATGTTAAAAGCTACCTTATGGGATATGAGGGAATAAGAAATCATATATACGAAGAATCCGGTAAAGAATTAGATTATAGATTATTCAAAAATGGAAATACTTATTATGCAGAAATATATACTATTGGTATTCCTAGGCACCCTGCCCAAATGTATGAAGCACTATATTGTCTACTGCTATTTGTTTCCCTTCTCTCATTGTGGTATTTCAAAAGAGAGTCATTAAAGGATGGCTTTATATTTTCAATTTTTATGATAGTGTTGTGGTCTCTTAGAATTATAGATGAGCTATTTAAAGAAAATCAGGTAGATTGGGAAGCAGACATTCCTCTAAATATGGGTCAATGGTTGAGTATACCTATGATAATTCTTGGTATAATAATTTTTATTAAGACCTATCCTTCTAAAAAATAATTATAACACTTTTAATATTGTTCCGTTAATTATACCACTGTGGATGGAGTAATTTTCGAAAAGTTTATTGGATCATTTAAAAATTTAAAAACAAAAAATTTTGAAGAACTATTTAAATTATATCAGCAAATATTGCTTATAACTTCTGGTGACTTTAATAAAACNATTTCTGTATTAACTGAACTTGATAGAAAGTATAATATNACTTCTCCAGAATATGGGATTGGAAATTTTATAGAAGATCTCAAAAAGAAAGGGTATGTAGTTGAAAATAAATCTGATGGAGAAATTCAAATTACAAAAAAATCTGAAATAGAATTTAGANGTTCAGCACTAGATGAAATATTTGGCAAGTTAAAAAAGGGAAATATNGGTAATCATTCTACTAATTTTTCTGGNCCAAGTTTAGATTCAGACTACTCAACTAAACCGTATGAGTATGGTGACAATATTGAAAANATTGCTTTTAATGAATCAATAAAAAATGCNCAAATTAATCATGGAATTGAAAATTTTATGATGAATGAAAATGATTTGGAGACTTTTGAGTCAGATTTCAAAACACAAACATCAACAGTTTTATTGATTGATATTAGTCATTCAATGATTTTATATGGAGAAGACAGAATAACACCTGCAAAGAAAGTAGCTATGGCTTTGTCTGAATTGATAATGAAAAAATATAAGAAAGATACGATTGATGTTGCCGTATTTGGAAACGATGCATGGAAAGTTAAAATAAAAGATATTCCATATTTAAAAGTAGGNCCTTATCANACTAATACGATCGCNGGTCTTGAGCTAGCNATTGATATTTTAAGGAGAAGAAAAAATAATAATAAGCAAATTTTTATGATTACTGATGGTAAACCAACTTGTATGAAAGTTGGTATTAATTATTATAAAAATGCCTTCGGATTAGATCCTAAAATTTTAAATAAGACATANAANCTAGCNTCAGTTTGTAAAAAAAATAATATTAGAGTNAATACATTTATGATAGCATCGGATCCTTATCTTATGGAGTTCGTAGAAAAATTTACAGAAATAAATGATGGTTCNGCTTATTTTGCAGACTTAAATGATTTAGGTTCAATGATATTAAAAGATTACAGTAAGAATAAAATTAAAAAGTACTAAAATGGATTATTTAAATATTAAATNTTTAGGTGAATTAAAGAAATCAAATTGGGTTTCTAAATCAATTAAAGATGAATTGAGAGATAATTTAATTTCAATAAAAAAAGCAGGAAAAAAAGTTTTTTCAGAAATTCATGGATACGAAGAAACTGTTTTACCTGATTTAGAAAGGGCGATTTTATCGAAACATGATATTAATTTTCTTGGTTTGAGGGGACAGGCTAAAACAAAAATTGCAAGAAAATTAGTTGATTTATTAGATGAATATATACCCGTAATTACGGGATCACCTTTAAATGATGATCCCTTAAATCCAATTAGTCACTATGCTAAAAATTTAATTAAAAATGAAGCTGATAAAACTCCGATATCTTGGATGCATAGGTCTGACAGATTTACAGAAAAACTTGCTACTCCAGATGTAACTGTACCTGATTTGATTGGGGATGTTGATCCAATTAAGGCGGCAAATTTAAAATTNTCNTTCTCAGATTTCAAAGTCATAAATTATGGTCTTATTCCAAGATCAAATAGNTGCATTTTTGTTATTAACGAGATTCCAGATTTACAGCCTAGNATACAAGTATCTCTATTTAATATCCTACAAGAAAATGATATTCAAATAAGAGGCTTTAATTTCAGAATGCCTCTGGACATTCATTTTATATTTACCGCTAATCCAGAAGATTATACAAACAGAGGTAATATTGTTACTCCTTTAAAAGATAGAATTGGTAGTCAAATACTTACTCACTATCCTAAAACTATTGAAATCTCTAAAAAAATTACTAGTCAAGAAAANAGNATAAATAAATCTATTTTTGATAAAATTCATGTTCCTGAACTTGCTAGAACATTGATTGAGCAGTTAGCTTTTGAGGCTAGGAATTACGAATATGTAGATAGTAAAAGTGGTGTGTCTGCTCGATTAACAACTTCAGCTTATGAGTTCATGATATCATCAGCAGAAAGAAGATTATATTTAAATAATGATGATGAAACAGTANTTAGGGTTTCAGACTTCTTATCNATAGTTCCTGCAGTTAATGGAAAATTAGAATTAGTTTACGAGGGAGAACAAGAGGGTTCATATATTGTAGTAATGAATCTAATTTCAAAAACAATTAAGAAGTTATTTAATGATATATTTCCTNTTGTTAACAATAAAATAAAAGATAAGAAAAAAGATAATCCNTATAAANCAATTCAGAAATGGTTTGAGAAAAATAAACTTAATCTCAAGAACGATATTAGTGATAAAGAATACAGAACTTCTCTTCATAAAATCGATGGACTAGAAAATACTGTAACAAAAAATTTAAAAAATATTGCTGCAAATGAAGTTGATTTTTATATGGAATTTTTGTTACATGGTATTGCTGAAAATAGTTTGATATCAAAGAAATATACAAATACAAGTATCGACTTTAAGGATTTAATATCGGATATTTTTATTGGTAAAGANGGTATAACTTAATTATCGAGTTTGGGGGAAGCAACCACAAGGTCTTTCTTTGAAAGAATACCCAATCCCAATTTCCAGAGAAGAACCAACTGTACTTCCTATTCCATATCTTGCAAATACTTTTAATTTCTCATTAGAAATGCCAATTGTTGGCTTTAAAACATATTTGCTCGAGTTATTAAAATTCTCCAATCCAAATCCTATACCAATGAACGGAGAAAATGTCTCATCAAAAAAATAATAGTAGGCATTTAATGAGATAGGTATTAAATATTTATCACCATTAATATTATCTGAATTTGAAAATGTACTTAAAAAACCAGCTTCCAGAGAAATCTCATATTTTGCCTTTTGATCAATTGTATATATAATCTCACCAACTGCACCAATTCCCTGATCAAATTGATAATTATCTGTTGGATGATCATTGGATCCAATAACAAATTTAGTTAGTGCTGATACTGAGATTCTGATTGGATTATAGTATTTATTTTGTCTGTTTTGAGAAAAAGATATACCAGGTATAATTAATACCAGAAAAAAAATTAACATAAATTTTTTAGTGTGAGATAACATAAAAATTATATACTTGTTAAAATTATTAATTAATAAATCTATGAAAAAATACCTTTCTTTTTTACCATTATTCTTTTTGTTTTTGATAGTATCATGTAACAATAAACCTGTAGAGCCTATTGTTGCTGATATTGTTATTTATAATGGAACTATTTATGATGGTTCTGGTGAAAAGCCGTATATAGGATCTATTGGTATTAAGGATGATAGGTTAGTGTATGTAGGAGAAAATACAAATTTTGAATCTGATACAACTATTGATGCTACTGGTCTTTCAGTCTCTCCAGGATTTATAAATATGCTTAGTTGGGGTTATGGAACTTTACTAGAAGATGGCAGAGGACTATCCGATTTAATGCAAGGTGTTACACTTGAAATTTTTGGAGAGGGGAGATCTCCAGGACCCTATTATGAAGATGGGAAATTAGTCTCTTTTGGTGATGCAATGAACAAGTTGGAAGAAAGTGGTGTTTCCATAAATGTAGCATCTTTTCTTGGAGCTGCTACTACAAGGATATTAGAGGTAGGTTATGAAAATAGGGATGCAACAGATCAAGAGATGAAAAGAATGAAAAACATTGTAAGGAAATCAATGGAAGAAGGAGCTATGGGAATAGGNTCTTCTCTTATATATGCGCCTGGNGACTATGCTAATACAAATGAGTTNATAGAATTATCTAAATCAGCATCAGAATANGGTGGTATGTATATATCTCATTTAAGGAATGAAGGAACTACTCTTCTAGAAGCTTTTGATGAGTTAATGACAATTGCTAGGGAAGCTGACATAGCTGCTGAAATTTATCATCTCAAGGCCTCTAGAGAACCAAATTGGTATAAACTTGATGAAATAATAAAAAGAGTTGAAGAAGCTAGAGCAGAGGGATTACAAATAACAGCAGATATTTATACATATAACGCAAGTTCAACTGGATTAACAGGAGTAATACCAACCTGGGTACAAGAAGGAGGTCATGATGCATGGATTGAGAGGATGAAAGACCCCGAAGTAAGACCAAGATTATTGAGTGATATTAGAAAGCAACTTTCAGAGCAGCCACCTGAAGGAATTTTAATGGTTGGTTTTAAAACTTCTGCAATGTCAAAAAAATATTTGGCTAAAACTGTTGCTGAAGCAGCTNAAATGAGAGGCCAGTCACCAGAGGAAGCAATTATTGATATGGTAATTGAAGACGACCATAGAATTCAATGTATATACTTTAGTATGTCTGAGGATAATATCAGAAAAAAAATACAATTACCTTGGGTTTCATTCTGTTCAGATGCTGGTATTTACAGTGATATTTCAAAAAGTTTNAGAACNCACCCAAGAGCATTCGGTAGTTTTATTAGNGTTCTAGGNAAATATTCTAGAGATGAAAAATTATTTCCATTAGAGGAAGGTATCAGAAGATTAACCAGTTTTCCTGCTCAGAATTTAAAATTAAAAGACAGGGGAATGCTAAAAGAAAATTACTTCGCTGATGTAGTTATTTTTAATGCAAATGAAGTCAATGACAATGCTACTTTTGAAGAACCGCTACAGTTTGCTGAAGGAGTTAATCATGTGCTTGTAAATGGTGTTCCAGTACTATTAAATGGTAAACACACAAATAAATATTCTGGTAGATTTGTTAAAGGCCCAGGCTTTAAATCAAATTAATAACCTTATTAAATGCTCTTATCTTTAATTTTCTAATAGGGAAATAAAGAAAGCATATTCCATTGCCGTCTCTTTATAGGCCTCAAATCTTCCTGAGGCTCCACCGTGACCAGCGTCCATATTACAATACATAAGAAGTGGTTCGTTGTTAGTTCTTCTATCTCGTAACCTTGCTATCCATTTAGCTGGTTCAAAATATTGAACTTGGGAATCGTGGTAACCTGTAGTTATGAAAATTGCAGGATATTCTTTCTCTTCAACTTGATCATATGGTGAATATGATAGCATATAATCATAAGAGTCTTTATTATTAGGATTTCCCCATTCATCATACTCAAATGTTGTTAGAGGNATATCTTCATCAAGCATGGTAGTAATTACATCAACAAAAGGGACTCCAGCCACAATTCCTCTAAATAACTTTGGCTCCATGTTTACTACAGCACCCATAAGTAAACCCCCAGCACTACCACCCATTGCAAATAGTTTTTCATCATTAGAATACCCTTCTTTTATAAGAAACTTACCGCTATCAATAAAATCNTAAAACGTATTNTTCTTTTTAAACATTTTTCCATCGTCATACCATTCTCTTCCTAAATATTGACTACCTCTAATATGAGCTATTGCATACACAAAACCTCTATCTAAAAGACTGAGTCTAACAGAACTAAAACTAGCATTATTGGTTATTCCATATGATCCATATCCATAGAGAAGGAGAGGGTTTTCTCCATTTTTATACATATCTTTTCTATATACTAGAGATATAGGTATTTTTTTNCCNTCTCTAGCTGGAGCCCATACTCTCAAGCTCACATAATTGTTCTTATCAAATTTTCCTCCAAGTACTTCAGTCTCTTTTAAAATAATTTTTTCTTTAGAATTCATGTCATATTCGATAACTGAATTTGGAGTTGTCATCGAAGAGTAACTANATCTAAATTTATTTGTATTAGTCTCTAGATTAGTACTTGAGTATAGCGAATAAGCNTCATCTTCAAATTCAATATAATGACTATNTCCACCCTTCCATGGTCTAATCTCTATTCTCCTTAATCCTNTTTTTCTCTCTGTAANTACTAGGTGATTATTGAATAAATCTATGTCTTCTAAAAGTACATCTTGCCTNTGAGAAATATAATCTTTCCAATTTTCTTTGCTAGTTTTATTTTCGTGACAAATCATCAGNTTGAAGTTTGTAGCTTTATCCTTATTTGTTCTAATAAACCATTTTCCATTAAAATGGTCTATAGAGTATTCTAATCCATCAACTCGTTTTTGAAATATTTTAAAATCTTTATTNGGNGAATCAGCACTAACATATCTAAACTCTTGAGATANAGTNGCACTTGAGCCAATAATTATATATTTNTCATTTTTAGTTTTGTAAGNGTATACACTAAATGTCTCATCTTCTTCAAAAAATATTTCCTTATCTGTACTGTTAGAATTTAAGTTATGCATCATAACTCTATCTGTTCTTAAAGTTTCAATGTCTTTTAAATTATAAAATAANGTTTTACTATTATTTGCCCAGGTTATTGAACCAGAAGTATTTTTTATATTTTCNTTATGAACTTCTCTTGTCTCTAAATTCATAAAGTAAATAGTATATATTCTCCTGCTTAATGTATCAATACTATATGCCATTACTTTATCATCNGGACTAATTTCTATNTCTCCAACTCTAAAATAATCATATCCTTCAGACATNATATTAGCNTCAATNAANACTTCTTCTTTAGCCTCTAGATTCNCTTTCTTTCTACAATAAATAGGGTATTGTTTGCCTTTCTCATATCTAGTNTAGTAATAGTANCCATTATCTAGATATGGTACAGAACTGTCATCTTCCTTTATCCTAGATTTTATTTCTTGAAAAAGTTCNTCNTCNAGACCTTTATAATCTTTCATGTANNNATCTCTNTANGANTTTTCAGCATTTANATAATNAATAACTTTTTTGTCACCTCTCTGGTTTAGCCAGTAATATTCATCNATCCTCGTNTCACCATGAATACTCAGTTTTTTTTCAATTTTTTCTGCTATNGGTTCTTTTANATTTTTTTTCATATNGCAACTAAGTAGTATTGTNATNATTANTAAATAATATTTTATCATAATTTAATTTTCAATTAATAAAATAAGAATGTGAATTATCTTAATGTGAATCTCCTGAATCCTGTCTGAATATCCTAAATGTGGGACTCTTATTTCTACATCAGACAATTTTGATAACTCTCCACCATCTTTTCCTGTTAAGGAAACAACTTTCATTCCTTTTTCTTTAGCAATCTTTGCAGCATTTATAATATTAGGAGAATTACCGCTAGTGCTGATAGCTAAGATAGCATCTCCTTCTTTACCAACTCCTTCTATATATTTAGAAAAAATATTAGCAAAGCCATAATCATTACCTACACACGTAATATGTGATGGGTCAGAGATAGCAATGGCTGGTAAAGGTTTTCTCTCGTCTCTAAATTTACCGGTAAGCTCCTCTGCAAAGTGCATGGCGTCACACATTGATCCTCCGTTTCCACAAGAAATGATTTTATTTCCCTGACTTATTGTAGTTTTAAAAATATTAGCTGCACTTTCTATTTTATTAATATTATCATCAATAAAAAAATTTTCTAGTACCGACTGAGCTTCGCTTAACTCTTTTCTAATTATATCTTTCATTTAACTAAGATTTTGCATTTTACTCAAGTTAGAGTANATATTATTTTTTTTGAGAAGTTCTTCGTGGCTTCCCATTTCNACAATTTTCCCCTTATCAATTACAATAATTTTATCAACATTTTTAATTGTGCTCAATCTATGAGCAATAATAATAGANGTTCTGTCTTTCATNACTTTCTCAANAGCAGTTTGAACAGANTTTTCAGACTTTGAATCAAGAGATGAGGTAGCTTCATCAAANATTAGTATTGGGGGATCTTTATAGATTGCTCTTGCAATACATATTCTTTGTCTCTGACCTCCTGAGAGTTTAAGACCCCTCTCTCCAATTATAGTATCATATTTATCTTCAAGTTTNNNAATAAAATCATATGCNTTTGCAATTTCTGCAGCCTTTNTCANNTTATTATTATCANACTCTTNACTACCAAAACAAATGTTATTTCTAATTGTATCATGGAATAGTAATGATTCTTGAGTNACAATCCCNATCATTTTTCTTATATCATCAGTTTTATATTTATTAATGTCTTTTCCATCAATTTTTATAGATCCATTTTTAAGAGTATAAAACTTTGANAGTAAATCAATAATAGTTGATTTTCCTCCTCCTGATGGNCCTACAATTGCAACACTTTCTCCTCTTTTAATTTTAAAACTAATGTTGTTTAANACATTTTCATTTTCGTAGGCAAAAGATACNTTCTCAAAAGCAATTGAATTTTTTAGAGTCNCTATACTTTCTTTTCCTTTGTCTTCCTCATCCCTTTNNCTCTTATCTATAAACTCAAAAACCCTGTCAGCAGAAGCNACACCTCTCTGAATAGTATTAAATGCACCNGTTATAGCNTTTGCAGGTGGGAGAACTTGTGAGAAAATTATAATAAAAGCTATGAACTCAGAAGCTGTTATATCTGAAGAGCTATCTAAAACCATACNGCCTCCAACTAAAAGTATTAAAGAAACTGTAACTATTCCTAAAAACTCACTAACTGGATTTGATAATTCAAACCTTTTATACATAGAATAATTTTGTCTGCCATATTCATTTACTTCTTCACCAAATCTTTTTTTCATAAATGAGCTTGCCGTAAAAAGTTTTATAATTCTAATCCCATCGAGTGTCTCATTTATAATATTATTTATATTTCCTAAGGCAGTCTGACTGAATGCAGCTTTGACCTTTAGGTGTTTAGCTATATTTGATATTATAAATCCTGAAACAGGAATAAGGATTAAGGTGTAAATAGTAAGTTTTACTGAAATTGTGCTTAAAATAAAAAATAAACCAAGAAGAAGAGCCGGCTCTTTAAATAATACTGTAACGGAATTTATAACAGAGTTTTCTATCTGTTGAATATCGCTTGTCAATCGAGAAATTACATCACCTTTTTTCTCATTAGTAAAAAAATTAATTCTAAAATTTATGATTTTTTCAAAGAGTGAATTTCTTATATTAGTTACTACTCTCACTCTAACTTTTGCAATAATTAGGGATGATAAGTATTTAAAGATATTTGCTAGAAAGACAGATATAAGTATTATTAAGCAGACAAACTTAAGAGCTTCTTTTCTTCCGTTTGTTTGAATAATATCACTGAAATGACTGTAAAAAGTTGATTTTAAATAGTCAATTGAGAAGTTAAATTCTCCATTATTTACAATATTTTTAGAAATATCATAATCAACTTGATTAAATAAAACCTCTAAAAGAGGTATCATTATTGAGAAATTTACCATACTGAAAAGGATATAAAATAGCGTCAGAATAAGGTATAGAGGTATTATTCTGCTGTATGGAGAGGCATAAGATAGTATTCGGAAGTATGTCTTCATACGGCTAAAATAAGAATAATATTTTACTCATTTTTTGTAAAAAAATAACAATTTAATAGCTTTGCAAACCTTTATTTAAAAAATAGGAATAATAATGAAGAAAGATATTCACCCGGAATACAGAGAAGTTGTCTTCCAAGATGTCCAAAGTGACTTTAAATTTTTAACAAGGTCAACTATGACATCTGATGAAAAAATAAAATGGGAAGACGGAAAAGAATACCCAGTAATTAAAGTTGAAGTTAGCTCTGCTTCACATCCTTTCTATACTGGTAAGAAATTATTTGTAGATACAGCTGGAAGAGTTGAGAGATTTAACCAGAAGTATAAATCAAAGCAAGCTGTTGCTAAATCGCCTGTGAAAGAAGAAGCTCCAGCTACCGAAGAGGTTAAGCAAGAAGCTCTAGCTACCGAAGAGGTAAAGCAAGAAGCTCCAGCTACTGAAGAGGTAAAGCAAGAAGCTCCGGCTACTGAGGAGGTAAAGCAAGAAGCTCCAGCTACTGAGGAGGTAAAGCAAGAAGCTCCAGCTACTGAGGAGGTAAAGCAAGAAGCTCCAGCTACTGAAGAGGTAAAGCAAGAAGCTCCAGCTACC
>NZWZ01000043.1 GCA_002701745.1 Flammeovirgaceae bacterium | reverse complement strand
ACAAAAAAGAGCAAAATGAGTGAAATTAAATACGATAAAAAAAGATTAAACCCTGTAAAATCAATCCTAGTATCTCAGCCAGATCCAAAAGATGAAAACTCTCCATTTCATAGGTTAGCTAAACAATATGATTTAAAAGTAGATTTTAAACCATTTATTAAAATTGATCCTGTTTCGATTAAAGAATTTAGAAAACAAAAAATTAATATTTTAAATCATACTGCTATAATTTTTACAAGTAGAAATGCTGTTGATCATTTTTTTAGAATTGCAGAGGGAATGAATGTTACTGTTCCAACAGACATGAAATATTTTTGTATTTCTGAGCAAACAGCTAACTATCTTCAGAAATATATAGTAATTAGAAAAAGAAAAATTTTTATTGGTCAAAGAACAATTGCTGAACTGTTAGAGGTTATGAAAGAGACTATGGTAAAATTTCCGGATGAAAAATATCTTTTCCCTTGCTCTAATATTACTAGGGATACTATTTCAGAGTTCCTTAAAGAAAATGACTGCTCTTATTCTGAGGCAATAATTTACAATACAGTACCTAGTGACCTAAAAAAGTTGAAAAAAGTGTTTTATGATATTTTGGTTTTTTATACTCCTTATGGTATTGACTCACTGGTTAAAAACTTTCCTGACTTTGAACAAAATAATACTAGAATTGCTGGTTTTGGTACAAATACTGCGAAAGCAATTAAAGAAAATAACTTAAAACTAGATATTAAGGCTCCAATGAAAGATGTGCCTTCAATGACTAGGGCAATAGAATTATATATTAAACAGGCCAATAAAGTTTAGTGAATGAAAAAGATATTCATAATAGTCATTTCTTTTCTGCTAATTCAGTTTAAGAGCTTCTCGCAACAGGATCCCTACTTTAGTACTTATCTAGTAAATCCGACTATTGTAAATTCAAGTTTATCATCATTAAATGATCGTAATAATGTTGTATTAGTATATAGAAATCAGTGGGCAAATTATAACCCTAATAATTTAGCAGTTTCATCAGATTCCCCAAATACTGGGATTTTATCTTTAAATCTTAAGAGTAGAGACAAAAATCTTTCTTTCGGGATGAATATAATTTCTGATAATCTTGGGCCAAAAGAATTCTTTAACTTTTCTCCTTATTTTGCTATAAGAAGAAAGCTGAATAATTCTTTTTTGAGCTTTAGCGTTTCGCCCTCTTTTAAAAGTACTACTCTTAATTTTAGTTCTTTAATTTTTGTTAATCCTAGTGACCCATTTAATATTGGAGGTAAGCAAACACAGTCTGAACCGGATATTAATTTTGGATTTGCATATTATAACGAGAGGATGTTATTGAGTTTATCAGCTAAAAATCTCGCACAGCCCTCATTTAACTTTGGATTATCTGAACTTAAAAATATTGAAAATATTAACCTTTCTTTCTTAGGCAAGTATTTAATTGAAGTTGATAGAGATCTTACTGTTGAACCTTATCTTTTATTTAGAACTGATCTTTCTTCATTTACTTTTGATATAAGTGGGTTAGCTACATATAAAAAAGTAATGAGCATTGGTGCTTCTTACAGGTATGATGAAGCTATTGTTGGATTTTTAGGTTATCACTTTCTGAAAAAAAATAAATTATTCGTTGGATATTCATTTGATTATGTTGTACATAATGTAAATGCTAAGGCTCCTGTCTCTCATGAGTTAGTAATAAAATACGACCTCCCAACTCCCCAAATGAGAAAGCCTATAAGAACACCTAGGTTTTTCTATTGATTTTTAATTTTTTCTAATGTGTATTGAAATCTGGCTTTGATAGTTAGTTTCATTATATTTGTGTAACTTTCTAACTAAATATTTATCGTTAAAAACAATAATTTAGATATTTTAAAGTTAAGTTTTAACTTTGCGTTTAATTATGTTTAAGACCAATTCAAATATTTCATTGATATTATATTGCTTTTTGGCTATTGCCATAGGAGGGTGTAGTCTGCTCGGAGGAGGATCAAGCAAAAAAAATCCTAGAGGTCAGCTAGTTGGTACACTAGACAGAGATGGGTTTGAAATGTCTGCTCANTATGGTATGGTGTATATACCAACAGGAAGATTTTACATGGGTCAGGCTGATGAAAACATTCAAGCTGATCAAAGTAACTTTAACAGACAGGTTACTATTAGTGCATTTTACATGGATGATACTGAAATTACAAATGATGAGTACAGACAGTTTATGCAGTACCTTGAAGAAAATCCGGACTATGAATTATCTGAGGGCGCTACTATAGAGTCTCTAAAGCCAGACACAACAGTATGGTCAAGTGACTTTACTCATCACTACGGTGANCCGCTNTTAGCNTATTACTGGTCNCATCCAGCATTTGATGATTATCCTGTAGTTGGTGTNTCATGGGAGTCNGCTAGNGAATTTGCNAGNTGGAGAACAAAATTTTTGAATGATTACAGGAAAGAAGAAGGCTTACTTCCTTTTCCTTCATTTAGATTGCCTACTGAGGCAGAGTGGGAATACGCGGCTAGGGGTGGTAGAGATAATGTGAAGTACCCGTGGGGTAATCCTTACACAAGAAACTCCAGAGGTTGTGTTCTTGCAAACTTTAAGCCTGGTAGAGGTAACTATGTTGATGACGGTTATGCCTATACATCACCAGTAGGAGTCTTTTTCCCTAATGATTTTGGTTTATATGATATGTCAGGTAATGTTGCTGAGTGGTGTGAAGATGCTTACATAGATTCTTATAACCCAGTAGTTTGGGATTTAAATCCAATTTATAGAGATGATTCTAATGATAAGAAAGTTATCAGAGGGGGATCATGGAAAGATATTGCTTTCTTTATTGAAGTTGCTACTAGAACNTTTGAATATAAAGACTCTACAAGAGCCTTTATTGGTTTTAGAACNGCTATGCCTCATTTAGGTAGAAATTTAGAAGGCTTTTAAANACTTAAANAATTATAAATAAAGAGAAACAATTAAATTTTNTAAAAAATGATAACTAAAAAAAGATCAAGTAATCCAATATTAAGATGGATTCAGAATGAAGATAACATGAATTTGATGTACGGTCTTGGAGCTGCAGTTGTAATCCTAGGTGCGTTATTTAAATTACAAGGATGGCCATTAGCAAACGAAATGCTAATTTTAGGTCTATCTGCTGAAGCTTTAATTTTTGCAATAAGTGCATTTGACCCACCAACTTCTCACGANTGGGACTGGAGTAAAGTATATCCTCAGTTAATGCCAGAGGTTAAAGGTTCTAATGCTTCTCAATTCAAAGATATGATGAAAGAAGCGCAATTAGATTCAGCTGTTTTGAAAAGTGTAGGAGACGGAATGAAGAAGATGGCTAATCAAGCTGGAAATATTAATGAGTTAGCAGGAGCATCTGTTGCTGCAAAGGAGTACTCAGACAGTATGAAAAGCGCTACTGAATCATTAAAGACTGTAAATGAGTCTTATANTGCAATCTCAAGTACGGCTCAAGATCTTGCTGCTTCATCATCAAGTGTTAAAGAGGCTGTAGGCCTAACTCAGGAGTACAAAGAAAATTTAAAGAATGCTTCAAATTCTCTTGGTGCTATAGTTGATGCTTCAGGACAAATCACTGAAACTGCTAAAAGTATGACAAACGCTCAGAATGATGCTGTAAGATTACAGAAAGAACTTCAAGATTTAACTGAAAATTTAAGTAAGCTAAATAAAATTTATGTTGGCATGTATGATGCTATGCATAAATAGAATTTGATATTAATAATAAATATTTATAAAAATATAAATTATGGCTGGAGGAANTAATCCTAGACAGAAAATGATTAACCTAATGTATTTAGTGTTAATTGCTATGTTAGCCTTAAACGTTGANACTAAAGTACTGAAAAAGTTTCTTCTTATTAATCAGAGCTTTGAAGCTACNAATTCTGAGAAGNTTTCNGACAATANTNGGAAAATAGAGTCAATTAAGGCAGCNGTAGANGANTCAGGTAATAGANAAGAAGATCTNNAAGTGTTANCATTATCTGAAAGTATTAGACAACAATCTAATGANCTTGTGAATTATTTAGGNGAAATAAAANCNACTATNNTAGAGGGNACTGGNGGAAGTGATGGTAAAGGNGGAATTAAAGGTTATAAAGATACTGATTNTGTTTATCGNTATATGAATGTTGATATTGATGATGANGGAAAACTAAATGGNGATGAGGTTCAAGTTNTTTTAAATGANTTTTCNGATTTTATACAAGACTCTGTTTTCNTTGGTGATGANNNCTCAGGAGTTNTTGATNTNGCNNGNAATGCNGANCAAATACCACTNTANGATGANGCACCTCCAACGGANCCTTCATTTAGAAAGTTAAANTTTGGTTTTGGNACATCNGCAGGNGCTGGTCTAGCTACATTGAGTCAANTNCAATCNGANATNATTAACTTAGAAATTAAAGCATTGGATAAGCTTGCCGCTTCTGTTGGCGCTGCTGATTTAAAGTTTGATGTTGTAACATTAACAACTTTNCCAGAACAAAAAGTAGTTGCTGCTGGAGCTAAATACAGAACGCAGTTATTCTTATCAGCTGCGTCCTCAGCTATTATTCCTACAATGACTGCTGACGGAGATACGCTAGATGTTACTAATGGAAGAGGATATTATGAGTTCATAGCAAAAGGAGGTCAGTACGATAGAGAAGGTCTATCTAAACAAAGTTATATTGGAACAATTAGTGTAACACTTCCTGGTGGAAGAGATACTACTTTTATAGATACAGTTGAATATTTTGTTGCTAGACCTGTAATTCAAATTCAATCAGCTTCAGTTCAGGCATTATACCTAAACTGTGGAAATGAGATACAAATTAATGTACCTGCATTAGGTTCAGAATATAATCCAACATTCTCTGCAAGAGGTGGAGATGTTGTAAGAGGATCTAAAGCTGGAGAGGTAACAATAATACCAAAATCGAAAAAGGTTGATTTAAATGTAAGTAACGCTGGTAACTTTATAGGTTCTCAGTCTTTTGGTGTTAGACAAATTCCTGCACCTGAGATTAAAGCTAGAATTAGAGGTAAAGAAATTGATGCTAAAACAGGTATCCCTGTAAGTACTCCAAGCTTTAGCTTGGACGCAATAGCAGATGCAAGTTTTGCTGAATTCTTACCAAAAGANGCAAGATTNCAAGTTAGAGAAGCAGAAATTAATCTTGTTAGAGCTGGTAGAGGNGTTTCAAGACAGAGGGTTAATAGNAAAGATGTTAACTTAAATAAACTTGCTGGGAAAAGAAAAGGTGACAATATAGTAATTGAAATTAAAAGAGTTGCTAGAGCTAACTTCAGAGGTGAAGTNGAAGANTTCAAAAATTTTGCNCCGAGATATATTACTATACCATTAAAATAATTTATGAAACAGTTTAATAAGATTCTTGTACTTTTTGTTTTACTCTCTACACTTTCTGTAGATAATACATATTCTCAATCATTTACTGAGAGAATTGGTGCTGAGTCAAANGGNTATAATCCGTTGTCTCTAAGGAAAGTACATGAATCTTATTTAATGTGGAAGAAAACATTATGGAGAAGGGTTGATCTTAAAGAGAAACAGAATAAACCATTNTTCGCTAGAAATAGAGAAATCTCAAAAATAATNATAGAAGCTGTNGAAAGAGGNGTCTTAATACCTTACAATAGTGATTCAGTTAATGACAGTAACGTTATGTCAAGAGAAGAATTTGTTGAAAACATTCAGCAANTAGACGAAGAAATTGAGGAGGAGGATGGTTTTGGTTTTGATCTTGATGATCCATTTGCTGGATTTGAGGAGGANGATCCATTTGCAGAAGAAGTTGAGGAAGTTGCTGNTGGACCAATCTTTATACCNAAGAGAGAATTTTCAATATTTGAGATTAAAGAAGATNTATATTTTGATAGAATTCACTCTAGAATTTATTTTGATATTCAAGCNNTAACAATGTATCTCCCTGGTGATAGTTTTTANAATCCTGCTGGATTTGAGAAACCNATNGCTTCATTTAGATTCATTGATTTATACAATTTATTTAAGTCTATGCCAAGAGATGCAATCTGGTATAATGAAAATAATATTGCTCAACANAAAAATTTGGNTGATGCATTTCTTTTGAGATTATTCAAAGGAATAATTGTTAAGATCGCTAATGCTGATGACATAAGAGTNTCAGAGTTATATGCGAGNTCAAGAAAGGAAGGTATAATGGCAAGNTTCAAAGTAGAGCAAGACCTAATGGAGTGGGAAGCTAATCTTTGGGAATATTAATTTTTAAAATATNTTAGAAGAGTATCNGCTCTTTTTGNTCCAACTATCNTAATTAAATCATCTCTGCTTTGCTTCTTTATATTACTAAATGATTTGAATTTNTTAATTAATTTAATTCTAGAAACNTCTCCNATACCNTCAATTTGTTCAAGCTCAGATATTAAAAATGTATTGCTTCTGAGTTGTTTGTGATAGTTAATTGCAAACCTGTGAGCTTCGTTTCTGATATTTTGTATAAGTTTTAATTGNTCAGACTTTTTACCTAAGAGAATAGGGACTGAGTCATTAGGAAAATAAATTTCCTCTAATTTTTTTGCTATNCCTATAATATTGATCTTATTGTAAATGTTNAGTTTTTTTAATATTTCACATGAAGCACTTAATTGNCCTTTTCCNCCGTCAATAATTATCANGTCAGGAAAATCTTTTTTTTCTTTAATTAGTCTAGAGTATCTTCTTTGNACNACTTCNCTCATAGATTCGAAGTCATCGGGTTTNTCAACTGACTGTATTTTAAATNTTCTATACTCTTTTTTACTNGGGTAACCATCTCTAAACAAAACCATNGAAGCAACAGTATTTTTNCCTTGAATGTTTGAGATATCNAAACATTCAATATGGAATGGAACGCTTTTTAAATTAAGTTTATTTTTAAGGTCAATTAGNACAGACATTTTTTTTGTCTTTCTTTCCTTCTTNTCATTATAAAGGTTTTTNTTGTAGAAGAGAACATTCTTTAAACTCATATCTATGAGTTTTTTTTTATCTCCTACTTTGGGTACGNTTAGATTAATATTATCAGGAAGTGAATTTTTTAAATTTATGTTNGATANNGTNTCATTNGACATNCTTCCATATTTAAGTTTTAAGTCAAAAAGAATTTGTCCAATTTCACTATAATCAAAGCTAAGNTTCTTCTTAATTTTTGTTGTTTCTGAGCCTATAATCATACCNTTGTTTACTTTCATAAAATTTACATAGTAATAATTTTCATCATCCATTAANCCAAGAACATCTATATTATTCACTTTAAAATTTACCACAATCGACTTTGAGGTGAAGGATTCTATTTGCAATATTTTATCTTTAATTTCTTGGGCTTTTTCAAAATTTAGATCTTNTGAAAAATCAGACATTTCTTTTTTTAATGAATTGGTAAGCTCTATCGTTCTTCCTTTTAAAATATTTCTAATNTCACTTATATCATTTTCATATTCTNTCTCTTTTTGNTTATCCTCACAAGGGCCTTTACAATTACCTAAATGATATTCTAAACAAACTTTAAACTTTTTATTATCAATATTTTCTTTACTTAAAACATAATTNCAATTTCTTATTTTATATAGNTTTTTNATTAATTTNAGAATNGANCTCATTGACTTTACATTNGTATATGGGCCGAAAANTTCTTCTTTCTGATGATTGATTTTTCTTGTTGTNTAAATTTTTGGGAACCTGTCTTTAGAGATTGCTATNTATGGAAATGTTTTATCATCTCTNAATAAAATATTATACTTCGGCTTGTTTTCTTTAATTAAATTATTTTCTAAGAGTANTGCATCGTGTTCNGACTCTGATATTATAAAGTCAATTTTAGTNGTNTCTTTAACCAANTTAGATATTTTCTTATTTTGTTCTTTTTGAAAATAACTTTTAACTCTCTTTTTTAAATTTTTTGATTTGCCNACATATAATATNTTGTTATCTGAATTTAAAAATTTATAAACTCCAGGAGAATTGGGAATATCAATACTTTTTAAATTTTTCATTTTAAAAAATATCCGATGCGTCTATTTTATCTAAAATTGAATCTAGTGAATCCGATTTAATTTCATTATTGTAAGAATTACAATCAAGCTCTACATTAATGATTTTAGTTGGTTTATCAAATGTTCCTTTTGAAATTCCTAACTCTGCATCTCCATATACATCTAGCATATATTGTTGCCATATAGGCATTGCGGTTCTGGCCCCTTGACCGAATGCCCATTCTCTAAAGTGAATACTTCTGTCATCTCCACCAACCCAAGCACCGGATACTAAATTATGAGTAACTCCTATAAACCACCCATCTGATGCATTTTGAGTAGTTCCTGTTTTAGCACCTACATCATTATTTAATGTCAGTTCAGGGTTTAAACCCCTTGCCGTACCCCCTTCTTCTTCTTTAGAACCTTTTAGCATGTGAAGCATAAGGTATGCTGTTTCTTCACTGAGTGCCTCTTGTTTGGTTGGAACAAACTCTTGTATTAAGTTACCATATTTATCTTCAATTCTCGATATGAAAAATGGCTCTGTCCATATTCCTTTATTTATAAATGTACTATAGGCTCCAACTAAGTCAAAAAGGGACACATCACCTCCTGCTCCTAAGCATACAGCAGGAACTGGATCTAATTTACTTTGTATACCTATTTTTTTTGCGTAGTCAACAACTGTCTGTGGAGATAATTTTTTTGTCATAAAAGCGGTTATAGAATTAACTGATTTTGCCATTGCTTTTCTGAGAGTCATGGTTTCACCAGTCCATTTGCTGTTATGATTGTCTGGTCTCCAATAAGGTGGATCTTGACCAGGTAATTCAAAAACTACAGGAGCATCTACAACTGGATAACACGGAGAATAACCATTATCAATTGCTGCAGCATAAACTATTGGTTTAATTGTTGACCCAGGTTGTCTTTTCCCTTGTTTGACATGATCATACTTAAAATATTTATGGTTTATCCCTCCAACCCAAGCTCTAATAAATCCTGTTTTTGGTTCAATAGATACAAAACCAGCCTGAAGAAAATTTTTATAATATTTTAAGGAATCCATAATGCTAAAAACTGTATCTATTTCTCCATCCCAGCTGAAAACCCTCATATTTTTCTTTTCATTTAACCTATCAAAAACTTTAATTGTATCATTATCATAAGCCTTTAACAGATTTTTGAAATAGGCAGTTCTTTTTATTGTGTTCTTTAAAAAATCTTTAATTTCAAATCCCTTTTCATCAATCCATGGATTTCTTCCTTCCCAATGTTTGCTAAAAATAGATTGCAATCTTTTCATTTGGTCATTTACTGCTTTCTCCGCATGATCTTGTAGCCTGCTNTCAATAGTTGTATGTATTTTTAAACCATCAGAAAATAAATCATATCCATTTTCTTTTGCCCAGTTAATAAGATANTTTCTTACAACGGTTCTAAAGTATGTTGCCTGCCCNACATTTTGATTTTCAACNTTATAATTAAGGCTAAGGTCCATAACCTTTAATGAGTCGTATGTTTCTTTNTCTACAACATTATANTTATATAGGTTATAAAAAATNTCAGCTCTTTTTTCTNTNGCATTANNTGGATTAAAGTATGGATTATATTTNGTNGGCTTATTTAATAAACCTACAATAATTGATGATTCATTATAATTCAATTNTGAAGGAAGCTTATTAAAATAGGTTTTGGCTGCTACNTTAATTCCATATGAATTACTACCGTATTCAGCAGTATTTAAATACATAGCNAANATTTCTTTTTTTGTGTAAAATTCNTCAAGTTTTACAGCNACAANCCATTCTTTNACTTTTGAAATAACTAAACCCAAGAAAGGAACACCACTCAGTTTTCCTTTTTTCTCTCTTCTAATTTTGAATAAGTTCTTTGCTAATTGTTGGGTAATTGTACTTCCTCCGCCTTCTAGCCCACTAGCCCCAAGTGTAGCTATATTTTTAACTACTCCGTAACTTGCACGAACTAATCCCTTCAAGTCAATTCCGGAATGGTCGTAAAATCTAATATCTTCAGTAACTANTAAGGTGGTAACTAATTCTTCAGATAACTCATCAAATTTTACAGGTGATCTATTATACCTAAAGTATTTTCCTAATAATTTATTGTCGCNTGAATATAACTCNGAGGAGAGCTCCGACTCAGGTTTTTCTAAATCTTGTAAACTAGGCATNCCGCCAAACAGATTATAAAAATTATAATTTACTGATATAATGAAAACTAATAAGAACAATCCCCCAGATATGAGTAATAACCAAAGTTTCTTTATGATATTTTTTGATTTATTCACTAATTAATAAATTTTAAGAACTCAGTAAAATTTTTAGATTTAAAAATTAAGTTCATGTTTTTTTCTCCTACAACAAAATTAGTGTTTCCATTTGATTCTTCACTAGTCAATGAGGTATTGAATTCAGATTCTATAAACTTTAATTTTTCTCTATTATTAAGTGAAATCACATTGAAACTCATATCATTTTTCAATTTAAATTCAAAAACATCTTCAGGAAGATCAATTTTCCTCAATATTTCTATTATTCTATTAACTAGATTTTCTTTAAACTGTGGATCAACATAAATGAAAAAATAAAAAACAGAATCATTATGTTTAGTAAAAATAGGTAAGCCGCTAAAAATAAATTTATCATGTACTTCTTCAGCAGAATTCAATAAGGTTTTCGCATAGTTGACAGGAGATTCTCCTAAAGAATATTTTAAAAACTTTTTCAATTGATACTGAAGTGAAAAATTCCCTGCTTCTTTGCCAGTTGCTATAGATTTTAACAATTGAATGTTTTCAAAAAATNAGTTATCTATATACTTTAAACTTAACGAATCAACACTTNTAATAACTTTTTTATTATTNCCAATTCTTAANTCTTCATAGAGATTATTATAAATTTTTTTCAAAAGATTTAATTCTTGAAACTCATCAACTTGGTAATTTGGATTAATTATTAATTTATAATAGTCAGTATNTGAATAATTACTTAAAATTAAATTTTTNTATTTTTCAGCCTCATTACTTATTAAGTATAGCTGATAATATATTTCAGCTAAATATTCTGATTTTGAAAACCGTTTTATAAACTTCTTGTAGTTTTCAATTCCTTTTTCTTTCTCATTAAGTTTTTGAATATATATTTTACCAACTTCGTAATATGCTTTTTCAGTTTCTTTATTTAATATATCTTTTTGACTTTGATCAAATGGTAATGAGGATTTTAATTTAGCTACGGTATTTTCATCATCTTCATCTTCACTTTTATTTTTTATGTTTTCTTCATTAACTGTTCTAGATTCATCTATATCAAGGCTAGAATTAAAACTAATTTTAGAAATTAATCTCCAGTTATCTTTTAATTCTCTGTTGCCCCATATTCTTTGGAAATCATTTTTCCCTATGCTTAATAGAGATTCATTGTCAAAATACCAGTCACCTTCAGATTTATTTCCTAAGATCACTTTAGATTCACTTGGGAGAAAGTTTTGTTGCAAGGCTCTACTATTTTCTTTCTTCTTATTTTGAGAAGCTATCTTTATGCTTTTGTCTAAGATATTATTCAACACATCCTCAGGAAGAGAGGTTAGGTAAATTAAACTATCATTAGTTTCAATTACACCTAAATTATTTACCAGATCAGTTAAAACATCACTTTTTTCTTTAAGTTTATTATAACCTTTAAATTCCCTATTAATATTAGTCAATGCGCTATCATAATATAGTTTTGCCAACTGATAATTATTTATCTGATCATAATAAATGTCAGCAGTTTTCTTATAAGCATAGAACAGCAGGTTATTATTGTTATTATTTTTATCAACAGACGTACTAAAGTTTTCAATAGCATCTAGAAATTTTTTCTTTGCCTCATACATTAATCCAATCTCAAAAAATATTCTATCAAGTTTTTCAATATTTTTTTTGTCTTTAATAAGCTTTGAATAGTATTTGTCTATATCTGATTCATTATCATTAATTAAAGTTCTTGCATAAAAAATTCTAGCATTAAACTCCATTTCAAAAGAAGGATTGTTTGATAGGCATTTTTTTAAAAAGATTTTTGCTGATTCATAATCATTATTAAATAAGTGAATTTGACCAATTGCAAAATAAACTCTATTTAACAGTCTTCTTTTTTTAACTATTTTTTCTANTGAGTATAATTCANTTAGTATGTCATCTGTTCTATTTAATTTTTTAAATAAGTAGTGAGCAGTTAAATGGTATTCAACAAGAAGATCTTTATCTATTGTGGTTTTTTTTAAAAAGTTAAGAACTTCAATTGCGGCATTATAATCNNCTTTTTCAGTATAAGCTCTCATTAAAAATATTAATGACATTTGTTTTGCTAAATCANTGTCAGATTTTGAGTTAACATACTTTAATGTTGTAATGGATTGATTTAAATCTAGGGCTAATAATCTTGCTTTTCCGATAAGAGAGTAACTAGGAAAAACATATTTTGATCCNGGATGTCTCTGGATTAATATTGATAGCTTTTTNATAATATCTTCTTCTTTTTCATTAATTCCTGAAATTTTATTTGTATCAATTTGATATNTTAAATTGATAATGCTATCATAATTTTCAATCGTTGACTCTAATAATTCATTTTCAATTTCTTCAATACTCTCATTAGCTAAAAAATANGCATTATATCTCGCNGTAGTGTCGTCGTATGCAGTATTTATAATGGAGTTACATGATACAAATAATAATGGCAGGATTTTAATCCAAATGTATATTCTCATATATTTCTCTATCTATTAACTAAAACGTAGCTATTAAATATTTATTTTTGTTAATCAATTACAAAAAAAAAGTTTTGAGAAACAAAGNTATTAAATGGTTAAGAAATAGACTTCAAATAATCTTTAGAAATAAAAGAGACTTCAAGGATATATCTTTTTTTGAATTCACTAATTTAAGTTTATCTCTTTATNTATTNTTTTTTNTAGCGCTTATATTCTCAATTTCATTTTTNTTATCAACAACTATATTAAGNCAATGGTTTGATCCAAGNTTTGTTGAAAAAAAAGCTAACGAAGAATTAATTAGGNTATCAAACTCAATAGACTCATTAATTTATGAGTCTCANATTAAAGATCAATACATTGAAAATATAATGATAATCTTATCTGGTGGTGAAAATGAGTTTCTAGAAAAAAAGTCNGAAGAAAATAAATTAGAACTTCAAGATTTAACTAATGACTANTCTGCAGTTGATTCTTTTTTTAGACAAGAATTTGAAAGTAATTTGTCNTTCTCTGAAATAATTAGNTCTACTGATTCTGATCAGAACTTATTGCTAATGTCCCCAGTTTCATCTGGTGTTNTTTCTTCTTTTTATGACCCTTCAAAATCTCATTTTGGAATNGACATTACTTGTAAAGAAGAGGAACCTATNAAGTCTGTTTTAGATGGAACAGTACTAATGTCATCATGGACAAAAGATAGTGGATATGTCATAAGTATTATTCATCCAAATAATTTGATTTCTGTGTATAAACACAATTCAAAGGTTTTTGTTGANCCTGGTCAAATTGTCAAGACTGGTGATGTTATTTCAATTATNGGNAATACAGGTGAATTATCTACTGGCCCNCATTTGCATTTTGAGTTATGGTTAAATGGTAAATCCATAAATCCTTCGGAATTTATATCATTATAATTAAATTTGTGAAAATTTTAACTAAACATACCTATTGTGGANAANTCTAACGGATCAAACAACATNATNGGCGAAGGCAGTGTATTAAAAGGGAACTTAAATACTTCNGGAAATGTAAGATTGGAGGGNAAGGTAATTGGTGATCTTTCTTCTTCTTCCAAGGTNGCTTGTGGGGAAACATCTGTTGTAGATGGTAATGTAATTGCNGAAAACGCTGAAATAGCTGGAAAAGTTACTGGAAANGTTACTGTTTCTGAGCTTTTNATATTAAAATCGACAGCATCTATTCATGGTGATATATCAACATCAAATCTGATTATTGAATCAGGTGCTAATTTTAATGGTGCTTGTACTATGGGTAAAGAGGAGATAGTAGAAGANGAGGNCTCTGAAGATGAAAAAGAGTAGTTATTTAAAATATTTAAATCTCAGTTTTCAGTTTTTTTTAATTGTTTTATTTTTTGNTATAGTTGGATATTTTATTGATAACTATCTATTCAATAATGTTTCAATATTTACATTATTTATGCCCCTAGTTGGCTTTATGATTTCTCTATATAAAGTTTATAAAAGTGAGAATAGATGAAAGTATTAGATAAGTCTAATCTTNTTTTTTATTTAGTATTAATTTCTNTTGTNTGNTTTTTAGTTTTTATTGACTTTTCATTTGTCAATGACTTTATTTTTTATATTGTTTTNTTCAATATTATAACTGATGTGATTTTTAAGTTTTTAATTGAAAAATTTGATAAAAGTTTAGTTGTNCTTAAAACNATCTTATCAACCTTTNTTAGGTTNTTTTTTTCAATAATTTTTATTCTATTNTTTCATTTTTATGGTATAGAAAACCTATTAAATTTTATATTAAATTTTTTAATTGTGTATTTATTATTCATAATATTTGAAATAACAATTCTATTATTAAATTTGCATCATATTAAATAGCTGATGTTATCAAAGCGTACATTTTTTCTGTTTGTTTTACTATCATTTTTTAGTACTAACTATCTTGCTTTTTCTGCAGAAAAGAAAGATGGTGANTTNAATATGGGTGAAATGATTATGCATCATGTTTTGGATGATTATAGATACGAAATAATGCANGGAGTAATCATTCCTCTNCCAATAATAGTTTATACAGATTCTGGNTTAGAAATTTTTTCNTCATCAAATNTATTTGATGAAGATCANAATGCNCTTAAAGAAGGATATAATGGNTTTAANTACGATCATGGAAAGCTTAAACCTATTGANCCTCAACTTTCATACATAGATTTATCAATCACGAAGAATGTTGCTTTTCTTATAATGACATCTTTATTAATGATACTAATTTTTANTACTGTTGCTAGAGGNTATGTGAATAAGTATTCAGTTCCTAAAGGAATTCAATCTGTTTTTGAACCAATAATTTTATTTGTTAGAGATGATATTGTAAAACCAAATATTGGNCANAACTANGAAAAATATTTGCCATATATGTTAACTCTATTTTTCTTTATATTTTTTGGAAATGTACTAGGGTTATTACCTGCAGCTGCTAACTTAACTGGTAATATAGCAGTAACAATGACTTTAGCAATCTTTACTTTTCTNATTACAAACTTTTCTGGAAATAAACATTACTGGAAACACATATTTTGGACTCCAGGTATCCCACTAATTATGAGAGTGATCATCTTACCAATTGAATTGATCGGAGTGTTTTCAAAGCCAATCTCATTAATGATAAGACTTTTTGCTGCAATTACAGCAGGCCACATTGTTCTACTTAGTTTTATTGGACTAATATTTATCTTNCAAAGTTATGGAGTTGGTTTCTTCAGCTCTTTATTTGTCGTCGGATTAAATTTAGTTGAGCTAATGGTTGCTGGGATTCAGGCNTACGTATTTACTATGTTTTCATCTGTGTATATTGGATTAGCTATTGAAGATGAACATTAAAAAAATTATTATGTTAAATTTTAAAATTAATTATTATGCTTAGTTTTCTATTATTAGACATTGGTTTGGCTGCTATTGGAGTTGGTTTAACTACAATTGGTGCAGGTATCGGTATCGGACTAATTGGTGCAAATGCTATGACAGCAATTGCTAGACAACCAGATGCTCAACCAAAAATTTTCACCACTATGCTTATTATTGCNGCTCTAGTTGAGGTAATTGCATTAGTTGGTGCATTAGTAGCACTTTTAGTATTGTTCCAGTAAGATTTTTTTAAATAAATATGGAACTTTTAACCCCAGGTACTGGCCTTTTATTTTGGCAGGTAATTATTTTCTTAACACTTCTGTTNGTACTATCTAAGTATGCTTGGAAACCTATTACAGAGTCATTGAAAGAAAGAGAGAANTTCATTGAAGATTCATTAGATTCAGCAAAGAAGGCTGAGGAAGAGCTTNTTAANATTCAAAAAAAGAATGAAGAGCTTTTATCTGAAGCTNGAAAGGAGAGAGAGAAGATACTTGCTGAGGCNAAAAANTTATCTAATTCAATGAAGGATGATGCTAAAAATAATGCTAAAGAGATGGCAGATAAAATTATAGCTGATGCNAAAAAAGTTATAGATTCAGAAAAAGATAAAGCAATGAATGATGTAAAAAACACTTTAGCTGAATTATCTATAGATATTGCNGAAAAAATAATTAAAAAAGATCTCAGTAAAGACTCTTCACAAAAAAAGTATGTTGAGGATTTAATAAAGGAAATTAATAAAACAAAGTAATGAAGAATACTCGTGCTTCTGAAAGATATGCTAAATCATTATTGATGCTTGCAATTGAGAAAAAAATTCTTGATAAAGTTAAGGCTGATGTTGATTTAATTTCAAAGTCTTTTGAGGACTCGAGAGAAATTTCAAATCTTTATTTAAGTCCAATTATACCTATAAATCATAAGTTAAGTATTACAAAAAAAATATTTAAAGGTAAAGTAAATGAGCATACACTAAACTTATTAATAAATCTAGTTTTGAGAAAACGAGATAATCTTATTGAATCAATTCTACATAAGTTTAATGAGTTGTATAATGCTCAAATGAATATTGAGGAA
>NZWZ01000042.1 GCA_002701745.1 Flammeovirgaceae bacterium | reverse complement strand
ATATAATAATAGTGAAGCTCAGATTGTTTTTTGGACAAATAAAAATAAAGATATCTCTTTCAGCACTAGAAGTTATATTGGGGGATATTTTGGAGGATCTAAAATTTTAAATAGTGCGTCTGTTGATATAAGATCTGGGGATAAGTTTAGTTCTTCATTATCAATTAATACAAATAATATAAAAATTGGAGATGATAAATTAAATGCGATAATTAGTGGTTTAAATTTAACTTATTCATTTACACCTAGGATGTTTATTCAAAGTTTTGCTCAATATAACAATTTATCAAATCTTTTATCAATAAACACAAGATTCGGATTATTGAATGATGCAAATACAGGATTATTTATTGTTTTTAACATATTGAGGGATCGAGATATATTTGATGAATTAAATAGTCAGCAGGTAACAATTAAGTATACACATTCATTTGATTTAATAAAATAGATTGTTTTGACTCGAATAGTTTTATTATTAATTGTATTTACTTTCTTTTCTTGTGAAAAAAATGATGAATTTTTATTAGAAACAATCATATTCCCTGATTTAAGTGGAACATTAAATATATATGGTGGGTCTTTTGAAGGCGGAGAATCTGTAACCTTAGAAGCATACCCTAATGAGTTTTTTGAATTTATTAGTTGGTCTGGAAGTGAAGCTGGTAATAGTCCTATTATAACCTTTATAATGAATGAAAATAAATTGATTTATGCAGAATTTAGAAAAAAAGATTCTGATGGTGATGGAATAAGTGATGATATTGATTTATGTAGTGATACTCCCATAGGTCTACTAGTAAATAATGAAGGGTGTACAAGTTTACAGTCTGATTATGATAATGACAGAGTTATTAATGAATTCGATATCTGTCCAAATACTTCTCCTTTGACATCTGTATCTAGCAATGGATGTCCACTTATTTACCTTGATGAAAATGGTATTACCCTTAAAGCAACAGAGGAAGCAATCGATTCAATTGGAAAAACTGTCTTGTTTGAGGGAGATAGTGTAATTATAATCAGAGATTGGAATCATCTTCGTAGTCTTAATCCTCCAAGTTATAAAGAGGATAAATTAATTATCACTACATTCTTAGATAAAACAGATGTAATATGTCTAACACCATGTGCTATAAATGATAATTTTATTATGTCGTCATGGGATTTGAGTAATGTAAAATCTATGTACTTTACTTTTTGGAATATAAATGGTTTTGATCAAAATATATCTGAATGGGATGTTAGTAATGTTGAAGATATGGAAGGATTATTTTTTCATTCTTATAATCTAAATATTGATATATCATCTTGGAATGTTTCTAAAGTAAAAAATATGAAAAGAATGTTTAGAGGAGCATATTTTGCTAATCCGGATGTTTCATTATGGAATGTTTCAAATGTTGAGAATATGCAAGAAATGTTTTATGAGACTGATTTGAATCAAGATTTAAAACAATGGGATGTTAAAAAAGTAAAAAATATGGAAAAGATGTTTTATTCGGCTAAATACTTTAATCAAGATCTATCTAATTGGAATGTTGATAATGTTGATAGTTGTAGTAGTTTTAATGAGAAAGCAGAGTCTTGGCAATTGCCGAGACCTAATTTTTTAAATTGTGATCCAGACTAATATTTTTTTTATAGATTGAAAAATGAACATTAAGAAAGCTATTATAATTGGAGCATCTTCAGGTATAGGTAAGGGTATTTCTCTAGAGTTATTAAATAAAGGATATAAAATCGCAATTTCTGCAAGAAGAAAAGAAAGGCTTGATCAAATAAAGAAACTAAATCCTGATATGGTGATAGTAAAAGAATATGATTCTTCAACAGAGAAAAATGATGAATTAATTAAAAATCTTATTGATAAGCTAAATGGTGTTGATCTAGTTATATATTGTTCAGGTATTGGTATTATAAATAAAGAACTAGACTATTCTTTAGAGAAAAAAGTAAATAATCTTAATGTTTCAGGTTTCACACAAGTAGTAGATTATGCATTTAATTATTTTCTAAAAAGGGGAGAAGGACATATTGTTAATATAAGCTCTGTCGCATCTGAAATTGGAAATGGAATATCTCCATCTTATAATGCTTCAAAAGCGTACCAGGCAAATTATTTACAAGGTTTAAGGTTTAAAGCATATAGAATGAAAGTCCCGATTTTTCTTACAGATGTTAGACCTGGATTTGTTGATACTGATATATTAATGGGGAATAAAGATAAATTGTTCTGGGTAGCTCCGTTGGAAAAAGCATGTAAACAAATTGTAAATGCAATTGATAGAAAAAAAAGAGTTGTATATATAACTAAGAGGTGGAAAATTATTTCTCTTTTAATTAAAACCTTACCAGAAAGAATAATAAGATTGTTTTTTTAGCTATTAATACTTTATTCTTTTATCATTGCACTTCTATGTTGTCGGTCAAAAATATCAGTAAAACTTACGTAGATCATAAAGCTTTAGATAATATTTCTCTTAATGTCAGAAAATCAAGCATTTTTGGATTGTTAGGTCCAAATGGAGCTGGTAAAACATCTCTTATTAGAATTATAAACCAAATAATTAATCAAGATGAAGGTGAAATTTATTTAGAGGACAGACCTATAACTTATGATGATGTTAGGAAGATAGGTTATATGCCTGAGGAAAGAGGTTTATATAAAAAGATGAAGGTTGGAGACTTTTTACTTTTTATGGGAAAACTAAAAGGCTTAAATAGAAATCAGTGTATTGAATCTTCAAGATCTTGGTTTAAAAATTTAGAAGTCTCTAATTGGTGGAATAAAAACATTGAAGATTTATCAAAAGGTATGAGCCAAAAAGTACAATTTATTTCTACTGTTTTACATGATCCTGACCTTATAATATTAGATGAACCATTTTCTGGTTTTGATCCAGTAAATGCAAATCTTGTAAAATCAAATCTTCTTAGATTAAAAGAAGAAGGAAAGACAATTATTTTTTCTACTCACAGAATGGAATCAGTTGATGAATTATGTGATCATTTAGCTATGATAAATAACTCAAAAAAAATACTTGATGGTGATACTGAAAAAATTAAAATGAAATATAAATCTGATAACTATTTAGTTACTCATGATAAAAAACTTAAGAAAGATTCATGTTTTTCAATAGTTAAATCAAAAGAAATATCAGAAGGTATTTTTGATTCAGAGGTTAGTTTAAGTAATAATAAAACTTATAAACAATTGTTTAAATCTATTTCCGATCAATCAAAAGTGATATCATTTAAAGAAAAAATTCCTAGTATGAATGATATTTTTATAATGAAAGTAAAGGAAGGAGGATCTGATGAATAAAGTTTGGATAATATTTGAGAGAGAGTATTTACAGAGAGTAAAAAAGAAGTCCTTTATTTTATCAACTCTTCTAACTCCAATGATCTTTCCGTTTTTTATTTTTATAACAATTTTATTAATTGATTCGGATGATCAAGAAACAAGAAAAATTGCGGTAATTGATAATACTAATTTAATAAATGACTCAATTTCAATAGGTGATAATTTATTACTTAAAAGCAATCTTGATATAAATTCTCTCCAAACATCTATTCTTGATGGAAAAATTTATGGTGCATTAATTATTCCTAAGATGGACATTTATGATCCTAGTTCTATAGATTTTTACTCAAAAAATGTTCCAAGTAGTGATTTTGTTAGAGATGTAGAAAGAGTTTTTGAGGAGAGAATAAGAAACAGAAAAATAAATGAATTACAGCTTGATAAGTCTTCCCTTGATAAACTTAGAACTAGTATATCAATGGATACTTATAGTGTTGAAGAAAGTGTAGTTTCAGATAGNGGTGAACTTGGNGTAAGTAAATCTAGTTCNGGTTTAGCTTTTGGNCTTGGATATTTTAATGGTTTCCTTATCTATATGTTNGTTTTCATATANGGAAGNTTTATTCTTCAAAGTGTACTAGATGAGAAAACAAGTAAGGTAGTAGAGGTGATAGTNTCNTCTGTTAAACCTATACAATTAATGATGGGAAAAGTCCTTGGTGTAGGAGCTGTAGCCTTTACTCAAATTTCAATATGGATAGTTCTTGTATTCTCTATCTCAACATTAACTTCTCTATATTTTGGGATAGACACATCCAGTAATACTCAAATTATTAATTCACAGGAAGAAATTGATCAATCAAAAGAGATGGTAGCAGGATTTTATGAAATGTTTGCTTCTATAGATATTTATAAAACTGTAATTGTTTTCTTAATTTATTTTACTGGTGGATTTTTTCTATATGGTGCATTTTTTGCTGCTATTGGATCTGCAGTAGATAATTTACAAGATGCAAGTCAATTTACACTTCCAATATCTCTTCCAATAATTGCTAGTTTAATGTTTATGGGAGTAATTTTAGAAAATCCAGAAAGTAATTCTTCATTATTTTTAAGCATTTTTCCTTTTACTTCACCTATATTGATGATGGCCCGACTACCTTTCGGTGTTCCTGATTGGCAATTATTTTTATCAATTATGCTACTTGTACTATTTGTGATTTTTTCTCTTTGGTTCGCAGGAAGAATTTATAGAGTAGGTATTTTAACTACTGGATCAAAAATAACTTACAAGCTTTTATGGAAGTGGTTTGTTATGAAAAATTATTAATAAATTTAATATATATCCAAATATAATATTATGATTAATCTATTTTACGAAGGAGGAGTTCTCTTTATGTCTGTTATTTCATTTTTTTTGATAATGACAGGTGTATCTTTTTATACCCACAGTGATAAACTTAAAACATATGGGAATTTAGGGTTAGGATCTGGAATATTAGGTTCATTTATTGGATTATATTCTGCTTTTGAATTTATTCAGAAAGTTGGAGATGTTTCTCCCTCAATTTTGGCTGGTGGAATTAGAGTTGCTTTAATATGTACTTTATATGGCCTACTTGTTTATTTAGTATCAAGAGTTTTATATTTATTTAGATAAATGATAATTCCTAAAGGTGCTATAATTGTATCATTTGTCTATGAAAAATCATCAAATCTTGATGATTATGATGAAATGGATAAATTAACACTTGAATATGTTAAAACAATATGGTAAAAAAAATATCTTTCTTTTTTACTGGAGAGATAAGAAATCAATAGAGGATTGGAAAATAATTCTATACATAAAGTAGCAAAAAGTAAGGTAGAAAATGGTATAAGACTTATAAGATGATATTTTCGGTTCTTCAAAATGATTACGAATTGAATTAATTTTTGGAATTTATCTATTTTTTAATCAAGTTTAGGTATGAAAAAATATTTAGCTGAGGGATTAGTAATTTTTGCAAGTATTTTCGCTTCATTTTCTGTTGAGAATATTAGACAAGATTCAATAGAGAAAGATATTCTTAATGAAGCTGTTATTACTCTTGGAGATGAAATAGAATCTAATATAGATTATACCAAAGAACATTTAAAGCAAGTTGAAAATATGCTTTATTTAACTAATGAATTATTAAATAGATACGATGACATAAAACTTACGAATCTCTATGAGATACACTCAAATAATCCTTTTATATACAATATTATTAATAATGGAGAGCTTGAATATATAAAAAAATATAATGATCAGTATAATATTATGTCATATTGGAATGCATGGGAACCTGAAGATGTTTTTTTCCAATCTATGTTGTATTCTGGTAAACTATTAGAGATTAAAAACAAAAAACTAAGAAAAGAAATAGAGTCTATTTATACTAAACATGAGGAGAGAGTAAGTGGAATGACAAATTACACTAGAAATAATTCTGATAAAATAATGAGTTGGTTTGAAGATGGTAAAAATAATTTTGATAGAGATATTTTGAACGAAGAGCTATTTAATGCTTATAAAGATCAAGAGTTAAAAAATCTATTAAAATTTAGATCAGATAATTTGACAGGAAGAGTAAATAATCTAGAAAATTATCTTCAAGCGCTTAATAATGTTGTGTTATTAATAAGTTCAGAATATAAAAAGCTTGATTAATGCTTTTTAATTTTTTTTTATTCTTAAATCTTTTAATTTCTCAAGAAAATACAAAATGGATTCACTTATTTAATGGTCAAAATTTAGATGGTTGGGAAATAAAGATCAGAAATCATAAACTTGGAGATAATTATAGAAACACATTCAAAGTAAATGACGGCTCCCTCAAAGTTTCTTATGAAAACTACGAATCATTTGATGATAAATTTGGTCACATATTTTATACTAAAAAGAAGTTTAAAAATTATCATCTAAGTCTTGAATATAAATTCAGTGGAAAGCATCTAGAAGGTGCTCCAGGGTGGTCAATAAAAAATAGCGGTATAATGCTTCATTGTCAAGATCCTTATACTATGTTGATAGATCAAGAGTTTCCAGTTAGTGCTGAGATGCAACTTTTAGGTGGACTAGGAAATGGAGAAAGATCAACAGCTAATATATGTACTCCAGGAACTGATGTAGATATTGATGGTCAAATAGCGAAATACCATTGCATAAACTCAAATTCGTTGACATATAATGAAGATGATTGGGTTAATGTAGAGGTTATTGTATTTTCTGACTCAATTATTCATCATATTGTAGAAAATGATACAGTATTATCTTATACTAACATAAGAGTTGGAGGAGGTGAGATCCCAGATAATTATGTTAATAAAATAGGTGAGAGATTATCTGATGGTTTCATATCACTTCAATCTGAAGGTCATCCTGTAGAATTTAGAGAGATAAAAATTAAAGAATTAAAATAATTTAAAATGATTCGATACATAAACATTTTTTTTCTGTTTTCTTTATTTTCTTGTAGTGAAAATAAATCAATTTCTAATTTAGTTTCAGCTAATGATTTTAATCAAATGATTAGGAATGATAAATCTGCTATAATTATAGATGTAAGAACTCCAGAAGAATTTAATAAAGGTCACCTAAGGAATTCATTAAATGTTAATTGGTTTGATGAAAACTTTGATGAAAACTTAAAGATTTTCAATAAAAACCTTCCTGTATTTGTATACTGTTTGAGTGGCGGAAGAAGTTCAAAAGCAAATGAAAAAATTCAATCACTAGGTTTTAAAAATGTATATGAATTAGATGGTGGAATTTTAGAATGGAGGAAAAACAAACTCCCTGAAGCTTTATTAAATAATAATTATGAAAACTCTTTGACAGTTGATGATTTTAATGTTTTTATAGAAACAAAAAAAAATAGTTCTTGTAGATTATTATGCAAATTGGTGTGCTCCATGCAAAATAATGGAACCATATCTTGATGAAATTTCAAATGAATATTCTGAAAACCTGAATTTAGTTAGGATTAATTATGATGATAATTTACCATTAGTAAGAAGTCTTGAAGTGTATGGACTCCCAGTATTACAAATATATAAGGATAAAAATCTCCTTTGGTCTCACGTAGGATTTATAGAAAAATCATCTGTAGAAAAAGAGATTAAAAAATATATTAATTAAGATCTTTTTTAAGGTTTAATTTTTGTTGAAAAAATCAATTTTATCTTTACTTTTGGTAACTAATTTTTAAAGAATAAATAATATGAAAGAGTTTTCTAACGGACAGTCTGGAAAGTGTCCATTCACTAGTGGTCAAATAAAATTTTCATCAGGTAAAGGAACCAAAAATAATGATTGGTGGCCAAATCAATTAAACCTAAATATTTTAAGGCAACACTCCAATCTTAGTAATCCAATGGATAAAGATTTTAATTATGCTGAAGAGTTTCAAAAGATAGATTTAAAGAAATTAAAACAGGAGTTATATGATTTAATGACTGATTCAAAAGAATGGTGGCCTGCTGATTATGGTCATTATGGGCCATTTTTTATAAGGATGGCTTGGCATAGTGCAGGAACGTATAGAATTGGTGATGGGAGAGGTGGTGCTGGAGCTGGAACATTAAGGTTTTCTCCATTAAATAGTTGGCCTGATAATACAAATCTTGATAAAGCTAGATTATTGTTGTGGCCAATAAAGAAAAAATACGGTAAATCCTTATCATGGGCAGATCTCATGGTATTAACAGGTAATTGTGCCATGGAATCAATGGGCTTTAAAACATTTGGTTTTGCTGGTGGAAGAGAAGATATTTGGGAGCCGGATGAAGATATTTACTGGGGATCTGAGAAAGAATGGCTGGGAGACGAAAGATATACAGGTGATAGAGAATTAGAGAATCCGCTTGGTGCTGTTCAAATGGGTTTAATTTATGTGAATCCAGAGGGACCAAATGGTAACCCTGATCCAATTGCTGCTGCAAGAGATATCAGAGAAACATTTGGTAGAATGGCAATGAACGATGAGGAAACTGTAGCTTTAATTGCTGGAGGTCATACATTTGGTAAAACTCATGGTGCTGCTGATCCTTCAAAATATGTTGGTAAAGAACCAGCTGGTGCTTCAATAGAAGAACAAAGTACTGGTTGGAAAAATACTTTTGGAAAAGGTCATAGCCAAGACACAATAACTAGTGGATTAGAAGGTGCCTGGACAACAACACCAATAAAATGGAGTAATAATTATTTTGAGAATTTATTTGGGTTTGAATGGGAGTTAACTAAGAGCCCTGCAGGTGCATCTCAATGGAAACCTAAAGATGGAGGTGGTGAAGGAACAGTTCCTGATGCGCATGATTCATCTGTTAAACATGCACCAATGATGCTTACAACTGATCTTGCATTAAGATTTGATAAGGAATATGAAACTATTTCTAGAAGATTTTTTGAAAACCCAGATGAGTTTGCTGATGCATTTGCTAGAGCTTGGTTTAAACTTACTCATAGGGATATGGGGCCAAAGGATAGATATTTGGGATCTGAGGTTCCATCTGAAGAATTAATTTGGCAGGATCCAATTCCTAAAGCAGATTATGATCATGTTACTGAGAATGAAATTATTCAATTAAAGGAAATAATTTCTAATTCAGGATTATCAATATCTCAGTTAATTAAAACAGCTTGGGCTTCAGCTTCAACTTACAGAAATACTGATAAAAGAGGAGGTGCTAATGGCGGGAGGATAAGATTTGCTCCTCAAATATTTTGGGATGTAAATGGGCCAATTGAATTAGGGAAAGTAATGGATGTTTATTCAAGTATTCAATCTGAGTTTAATACATCACATAATACAAAAATATCTATATCAGACCTNATTATTCTTGGAGGTTCNGTTGGAGTNGAAAAAGCATCTTNAAATGCTGGNTTTGATATTTCTGTCCCTTTTACTATTGGAAGGGTAGATGCTAGAGAAGATCAGACTGAAGTTGATTCTTTTAAAGTTTTAGAACCTCAAGCTGANGGGTTTAGAAACTATAAAAAAGGACANCACAAAGTTTCTACTGAGGAATTACTAATTGATAAATCTAATTTATTAGGTTTAAATGNCCCTGAAATGACAGTATTGTTAGGTGGATTAAGAATGTTAGGTGTAAATTATAATAATTCTGATTTAGGAGTTTTTACATCAAAAAAAGAAACTTTATCAAATGACTTTTTTNTTAATATTCTTGATATGGANATTAGCTGGTCACCTGAAACTNAAGATAANGAATCCTTTGTTGGAATTNCTAAATCAACAGGAGATAAAAAATGGAAAGCATCTAGANCTGATTTAATTTTTGGTTCAAACTCTGAACTAAGAGCTATTTGTGAAGTTTATGGNTCTGATGACGGTAATGAGAAATTAGTTAAAGATTTTGCTNCTGCTTGGACTAAGGTGATGAACTCNGATAGATTTGATATTTAATTTATTACCAAGCTATTCCATAGTCTTCCCCAAAATCACTAGATCCTCCTTGGAAGGTTTTGTTAATATTATCAAAGAATATTGCGTTTATCGGTCCAGAAGTTTTAGACCTAAACTGAAGCTTATATCCTTTTTTCCTCAATTCTTTTCTAATAAAAGAAGGGGTCGAATCATGAAGTAAAAGGTCACCTGGTCTATTTTCATGGTATCCAAATGAAGATCTCATTTGAAAACTATTAATATTTGGTGCTTCTGTAGCTTCTTGAACATTCATATCAAATTCTACCATATTAAGGAAGAATTGCAAAAGATTCTGATCTTGAGAATCACCTCCTTGTACTGCAAAAGAAAGATAAGGTTCATTATTTTTAAGAGCAATGGTAGGTGTTAGAGTAGCTCTAGGTCTTTTTCCCGGTTCTAAGACATTATATGGTCCATCTTTAGGATCTAATACAAAGCTTTGCATTCTCTGACTTAGTCCTATTCCTGTATTTCCTGCTATTACTGCGGGAATCCATCCACCGCTTGGTGTAATAGATACTATCCATCCAGATGTATCCGCTGCTTGTACTGTTGTAGTTCCAGCCATAAAAGATTCTTCGAACTCATAATTATCACTCATATTATGGTTAAGATCAAATGCAGATTTGATCTTATCAAGATTGTTATCTGTTTCCCAAGAATCAATGTAATTTAAGAAAGGGTTCTTTCCTTTCTGAAAATCATACGGGTTTCCAGGTTTAATCTCTTTATTATTTTTATTTGAAATAAGTTTAAGCCTTTCTTTTGCATAATCTTTAGATAAAAGACCCTCAACTGGTTCTTCTGGATCAAAATAAGGATCCCCATAATAAAAATCTCTGTCAGCAAAAGCTAAGTTCATTACTTGATACAGATTATGGATATAATTTGTTGAATTAAATCCCATAGATTTAACATCAAGATTTTCAACCATGTTAAGAGATTGTAAGAGAACTGGACTTTGAACCCAAGTCGTTAACTTATATACATCAATATCTTTATAAGAAGTTTTAAGAGGTTCTTCTATATAAACTTCATAGTTTTTAAGATCTTCTTTGGTTATTAACCCTCCTTGTTCCTGGGTAGATCTAGCAATTTCTTCAGCGATATCACCCTCATAAAATCTATTATATGCTTCATAAATTGCTTCTTTTCTGTTTTTTCCTCTAGAAATAGCTTCTTTCTCTGTATCAACTAATTTTTTTAAGGTATTGTAAAGATCTTTTTGAATAAAAACTTCTCCCTCATTAGGTGCTTCTCTTTCTTCTCCTTGATTTATTAAGAAAATGTCTTTAGAATATTTCCATTTCTTAATTTCATCTTTGTTTCTTTCTATTGAGTTTGCTGCTTGTGCTTCTATTGGGTAGCCAAGAGCCATTTCCATTGCTGGAGCTAAAATTTCTTCTAGACTCATGGTACCATACTCTGCGAGCATAACCATAATTCCTGCTGGTGTTCCAGGAGTAACTGCCGCAAGTGGTCCAAATCTTGGGGGTATTGAAAACCCTTTTTCTCTGTAATATTCGGGTGTTGCCCCAGATGGTGCTACTCCAAGTGCATTAATTCCAATTACTTTTTTAAGTTTTGGGTGATATATTAAAGCTTGAGTTTCACCTCCCCAACCTAATACATCCCACATAGTTGCTGTTGAAGCAACCATTGCACAAGCTGCGTCGACCGCATTACCTCCTTTACTGAAAATCATAGCTCCAGATGTAGCTCCTAATGGTTTTCCAGTAATTGCAATCCAATGCTTTCCATGTAGAATAGGTTTATTTGTTTGAGCATTTAGATTTAACTGAAATGCGATAATCAATAAAACAAATAAAAACTTTTTCATAATTAATCAATTTTATAGGGTAGGTATTTGTTGATATCACCTCCATAGCTAATCACATCTCTTATTATTGTAGAGCTAATAGGTGCTAAATCCGGTGATGTTATCAAAAAAACTGTTTCTAAATTCTTATTAAGATCTCTATTTATCTGCGATATTGAATTTTCAAATTCAAAATCAGTTGTATTTCTTAATCCTCTTAAAATGTATTTTGCATTAATCTCTTTTGCTATTTCGGCTGTTAGTTTATTATACGAAATAACATTTATTCTATCATTATTTGAGTATAATTCATTGATTTTACTCTTCATTATATCCACTTCAAAATATCTCTTTTTTTTTGGGTTATTTCCTATTGCAATACATATCTCGTCAAATATTTTTAAACCTCTATTAACAATATCATGATGCCCAAGGGTGAAGGGATCAAATGTCCCAGGAAATAATGCTATTTTTTTATCCATTGTATTTATCAATTATCTCAAATATAGATTTTTTATATAAATTAATTTTATTGAAAAACTTTTTAAGTTCATTTAATTTTATTGTATTGTCTAAAAGATTTATTTCTGTTTTTTTTATATCTAGCTCATACTCTTCAAAAACGAGTAATATATACTTTAGATAATCAGAATTACTAAACTCAAATTGATTATAAAATAGAAGATTGTTTTTATCAACTACACATACATATAGTTTGTTGTGAAGAATACTTAAATACATTTTTTTAGATATTGAGGTATTATCTAAAAACTCGTCCAAGAGAATATTTCCTATATGATTTATGTTATTGGTTATTTTATTTTCCTTATTTTTTTTTATGTAAAAAGTGAAGTTTAATTTTTTTAACTTTTTAGTTTTTTTCTCAGTTGATGAGCTATTTCCTATTGTCTTGTCAATATTAATTTTTTTTAAAAATTCAGGAACTTTAGATGGTAATATTAAAAACTCATTATTAGTGTTTATAACATTAATCTTGCTCCATTTTTTTTGACTAAAAATATTCTTATTTTCTTTTTTTAATTCTTGATTAATAGATGAAAATGAATAATAGGAGTCTTTTGAAGAAATAAGATTTAAAACCAAGTTTTTAGAAGTGGAATTAGTCAAATAAAATAATTTATTCCCAATTACCTGCAGTAGTAATACTTGTTCTTGATCCGAATCTTAGGGGTTTATTGATATTAGCTTCATTAGATTCTTTTCTATTTGGATCAAAAGGTTTAGGGTTTCTTACCTCAACAACATCAACTTCAACACCCCCTTTTTCAATTTTACTAGCCCAAATTTCAAATTTTACATTTTCATATCCAGGCACAAAAATTAGATTACTTGCTTTAAAATTAGGTATAGAAGAGAATAATGAATCTATTACTGTAACGCTACCAAGAGTATCTAAATATAATGTTGTTTCTTCAGCTCCATAATCAAGAAGTACAGTCTCTTCTCTTCTTTGAATTAAAAATATTTTTCCGTTTTCAACAAAATTAAGTAATGAGTCCCATTCATTTGCAAACTTACCATTTACACTCTGAAAACCAATTTGAGCATCTCTTATCATTTTAAGTTTCTCGATTACTTTATCTTCTGCGGCATTAATTCTTGCTTCTTCATCAATACTGTATTTTATACTATTTACCAGATAAAAAGCTAATCCAGCAGCAAAAAGCAAAGTAGCGTAAGTATAATATTTGAGATTTTTCATGTGCTAATGTTATTTAATAGTATGCTAAAATAACCAACTGTATTAAAAATCAAAAGAGATCTAGTGATAGTTTCTTCTGCCAAATATTTTTGAGCCAATTCTAATCATATTACTTCCAGCTTCTAAAGCAATTTCATAATCATTACTCATTCCCATTGATAAAATTTCAAAACCAGTTAATTCTTTCTTTAATTCATTAAAAATTCCTTTTAAAAAATGAAACTCCTTTTCAACTATATTTTTATCGCTAGAAAAAGATGCCATCCCCATTAAGCCTCTAATTCTAATATTTGGGTATTCTTTTAAAGAATTTTTATTCAAAAAACCTAATTGATCTTTTGAAAAACCATATTTTGAATCTTCATTTGAAATATTTATTTGAATAAGGCAATCTGTTATCTTATTTAATTTTTTGGACTCTTTGTTTATGGCTTTTAAAAGTTTCAAACTATCTACACTATGTATTAATGATACTAAAGGAACAACCTTTTTAACTTTATTAGTTTGAAGGTGGCCAATCATATGCCACTTTATGTCTTTAGGTAAGCTACTATGTTTTAATTCAAGTTCTTGAACCTTATTCTCTCCAAAATCTTTATGACCTAGATTGTAAATTTTTTCTATATCTTCAATAGGTTTTGTTTTGCTTACTGCAACACATGTAAAGTTTTTATTGAATAAAATATCTTTCATCTAGTCTTTTAATATATTATTTACGAAACTTGATTTTAAGAGTATGAAAATTATTAGAAAAATTATGCTCCAAAGTAGATAATACTTATAAAAATCAACTGTATTTTTATATCTATTCTCCTTAACTTCTGATTTTTCAAATTTATCAATTTCATTAAATATATTTACTAAAGCTTCGTTGTTTGATGCTCTGTAAAATTTACCATCTGTAGTTTTTGCAATATCTCTTAGGTTTTTTTCGTCTAAAGAATTTTCAACGTATCTAGGTCTTCCAAAATAATCTTTTCCGAAAGGGACTTTTCCATTTTTACCAATTGCAATACTATAAATTTTAATTCCGTATGCTTTAGCAATTTCAGATGCTGTCAATGGATCTATGTTTCCAGCTGTATTATCTCCATCACTTAATAGTATTAATACTTTGGATTCACTAACTGATTCTCTCATTCTATTTGTTGCAATTGCAATTGCACTTCCAATAGCAGTCCCCCTTGTACTTATTAAATCAAAATTTATTTCATCGATATATTTCTTTAGAAGGGAGTAGTCTGAAGTTAATGGGCATCTTGAATAAGATTCTCCAGAAAAAACTACTAATCCTATTCTATCTTGAAATCTTCCATCGATAAAATTCTTAGCTGTTTCTTTAGCAGATTCTAGTCTATTTGGACTAAAATCCTCTA
>NZWZ01000041.1 GCA_002701745.1 Flammeovirgaceae bacterium | reverse complement strand
TGATTCAAAATGGTGGTTGTAGTTCAGTTGGTTAGAACGCCTGATTGTGGTTCAGGAGGTCGCCGGTTCGAGTCCGGTCTTCCACCCTTTTTACTTACAATTCTTTACACTTTTCTAAAATCTTTCTAGATTACTTAAAAAACATAATTCGTATGAAAAAAAATATTTTAATATTGATTACAACATTAATTTGCTCTTGCTCAGTGATAGAAGAAAAGTCTTTGAGTGAAAAGAATCTTGAAATGGCTCAATCATTTCTTGATAATATAATTGCTAATCCAGAAAAAGCTCAAAATTTACTTCATAAAGATTTTACATTTGCTTGGATGGGAATTATAGAGCAAGGAGGAAAAATTTGGAATAGAGAAAATTTATTTAATGATTATTTTAAAAATATTATTCCAGAAATACTTCCAAATGGTATTGTTTTAAAAACAGTTGATGCTATTTCTGATGAAAAAGGAGTGGCTATAATTCAAGAGGGTGACGCAGTTGGTAAAAATGGTGAATATGACAATAAATATGTTTGGGTATTTAAAATGAAAGACGGTTTAATTCATTCAATTAGAGAGTATAATAGTGATATTTTGGTTGCGACCCAATTATATGACTATAAATTAATTACAGAAGAAGAATGATAAAAATACCTCCCCCACTTATAGTTTTAACTTTAATAATTTCTATTTATTTTTCATCAAAAAAAATTGATTTAATCAACATACCATTTCAACTAGAAATATCATTTTTTATACTCTTTGTTGGAATACTTATTTTTATATATCCTGTTCTGCAATTTATTAAATCAAAAACTACAGTTGATCCAATTAAGTTTAAGAAGGTAAATAAACTTGTAACATCAGGAATTTTTAAATATTCAAGAAATCCTATGTACCTAGGTATGTTGATGATTGTTTTATCTACATCAATATTTTATTTAAATATTTACTCTATACTAACACCTTTCTTATTTATATTTTGGATAAATAAATTTCAGATAAAAAGAGAAGAAGCTTTTCTTACAGAAAAATTTGGCAAAGAATATTTATCATATAAGAACAAAACGAAAAGGTGGTTATAAAAAAATTATTATAAATTGTTAGCATGAAAAAGCTAATAATATTACTATTTATTTCACTTTTCTTTTGTTGTAATGAATCATCCAAAAGTATAAGCGAATATGAGTTAATTGAAAATTGGGCAAAAATTCCTGATGATTATACATTAGGAAATCCTACAGGAGTTGCATTAACATCAAATCAAAATTTGGTCGTTTTTCATAGAGGATCTAGATCTTGGCAAGTCCCTATGCCAAAAGAAAAAATTATTGAAGACACTTTTATTGAAATAGATAAAGTCACAGGAAAAATAATTAAATCCTGGGGTTCTAATCTTTTTATAATGCCACACGGATTAGAAATTGACAAAGAGGATAATATTTGGATAACAGATGTAGGCCTGCATCAAGTTATAAAATATGATTCAAATGGAAATGAATTGATGGTGCTTGGGAAAGAATATACTCCAGGTAAAGATTCATTACATTTTAACTTACCCACAGATGTAGCTGTTTCCGAGAATGGTTCTTTTTATGTAAGTGATGGATACGGAAACAGCAGAATAATTAAGTTTTCATCAGAAGGAGAATATCTTTTCGAATGGGGAGTATTTGGAGAAAACAAAAATGAGTTTAATATTCCTCACGGATTAGACTTGGATAAAAATGGAAATGTCTATGTCGCTGACAGAGAAAATAATAAAATTCAAAAATTTGACTCTCTAGGTAATTTTATAGCTGAATGGAAAAACGAGTTGATTGGTCAATTATATTCAGTTAATATAAATAATTACGAAAACTACCTTTTTGGAATTGACTATATAGTATCTGAAAATTTAGCACCCTTAGGTTCTGATATTATCAAGTTTGATCTTGATCTAAATTTGAAAACAAAGTTTGGTAGAAGTGGAAACTACAAAGGACCAAAGGCAAGATACCATGATATTCAAGTTGATAATGAAGGAAATATTTATGTGGGAGATATTCTTAATAATACAATTCAAAAATTCAAACCGATTAAACTATTATAATATTTTTCTAAATAGATAAATACTCTTCTATCTCATCTTTTAAGATAAGTAATGTTTTATTATACTCTTTCAGAAAAAAAGTTTTTACATACATAGTCCTAGATTTCGTTTTTAGATATGCTTTCAATGTTAAGTCGTTATCTATTTTTTTCTTTAAGTTTTTAAGATAATTGTTGAGAGGAATATTATTTTCTGCAAGAATAATTTCAGGATAATTTTCTATAAGATAAGTACTAATTTTTTGCTGAATTGTTTTTTCATCATCAACGTTAGCTCTCACATAATAATAGAAGGTATTATTTAGTTGACTTAGTAATTCTTTGATTTTGTCAGATTTTACAAATTTTAAAGTGCCTTCATTAATTATCGAGTTATATCTATCCATTGGTGGCCTGAACCCCCTATAATCTATTATTGCTACCTCTATCTCAAATGTAGAATCAACTAATAATATTATGCTATCTAATGAATTACTTTGATTATTAGTAAGCAATTTTATGATTTCACTATCTTTATTAAATACAATTTCTCTTTCCTTACAGTATGTATCAATCTCATCTAACTCCATCTTTAAATTATTAAGGACCTTATACATTTCTTCATCATTTTGTAAACTCTCTCTATACTCTTCAACCCAAAATGATGCACTTACACCAGAAAGGATAACAATAAACTCCACAAAATATCTTAAAAAATTTTTTTGTGTTTTCATGTATTTATTCTTTTTTCTCTTTCATTTTCAGAATCATATAATCTCTCTCAAAAGCTCTTCTTTTTGAGGCTGATTTAAATGGGACAGATATTCCGTATCCTATTGTTCCTACACTAAGAAAGCTAGCTCCTATTAATACACTTATTCCCTGACCAAGACCCGTATTCTGAGATGGTGCTGTTGCAAGAAATATTACCCCAAATCCTCCAACAATATAACCCCCAGTTCTAAAAATTGTACCAATTACATTATTCAATTTACTTTTTTTATTAAGAGATATTAGATGTCTTAATTTGAGATGATCATATTTAGTGTTTTTAATATCTAATCCTAAATAATATAAATTCATGCTGTCTTTATGAGATAGTAAATGTTCTTTAGGAACTGAATAATTCTGAGCATATAAATCATAATGAATTATACATATAAAAATTATACCAATGAGTTTTTTCAATAGAGTCAGTATTTTAAACCTGTTGGCTACTAATCTATAAAAAATAAAATATTTAAGCTTATTTATTATTATAATTAACTTATGAAAAACAATTTCAATGAATATCTAAAGTTTCATAAAGAAAATGGTGGCACAGGTAAACTATTTAAATTTAAATTTTTAGAGTATAAGCCCAGCTTTTTAAAACTCGAAGGGGAATTTAGTGCAGAAACATTAAATCCTAGTGGAACAGTTCAAGGTGGACAAATGAATTCTATGCTTGATGATGTTACAAGTTTATTATTTATATATGAGGCAAAGGGGAAACAGTATCCAAATTCTACTAATCTTCATACTATTCACCACAGACCATTATTTATTGGTAAAGCAATAGCAAAAGCAGAAATAATAAAAAAAGGAAAAAACATCGTAACAATAAAAGGAGAGCTTTATAACAATGAGGGAAAGCTTGCCTCAACATTAATTCACTCAGCTATGATAATGGAATCTGACTTCAAAATGTGATGATTTAATTTTAAAGTTACTCTACCATCAATTTTTCTATCTCCCTAATAACACTAGGAAGGAGCATCTTTTTATGATTATTATCAATAACTATATCCGCATATTTAATTGCTTCTGCTTCATTAATCTGCTTATCTATAATAGACTTAATTTCTTTTTTTGATCTTATTTTATCTCTGTTTAGAACTCTTGAGACTCTTAAATTTTCATCAGATACAATTAAAATTATCTTATCAAGTTCTTTATAAGCTCCTGATTCAAATAGTAGAGCAGATTCCTTAAATAAAATTTTTTCGGATGAATTATTTATTACCCAATTACTAAAATCTTTTTTTACAGCTGGATGAATAATTGAATTAATCTGTTGTAAAGAACTCTTATCATTAAAAATTTTNTCAGAGAGAAATTTNCTATCAAGAACTCCATTTTTATATACNTTATTTCCAAAAAAAGANATTANTNTTTTTTTNATANTAGAGTCCTCAGANACTATTTCTTTNGCCCTNTNNTCTGANTTATAAACTTTAAATCCTAANTGTTTACAAATTNTTGANACAGTAGACTTTCCNGCCCCTATTCCNCCNGTAATACCNATAAGTTTAGNCTTCATTTATCTAATATAAATGAATTNGGAGAAATATTTAATATTTTAATTTTTTGAGGGGCGACAATTTCTGGAGTAATTGCCCCTGACTCTTTTATGAAANTTATGTANAATGAATCGGCATCTGTCAACTCCTCCCCTTTTTTAATTTTATATGATACTACAATTAGTGTATCAATAGTGAAGTTATCATCAACATAAAAAGCATTCAAGCTAACCTCTTCATTTATAAATTCAGCGACCTTAAAAGATAAATTAATCTTATCTGGGTTAGGTGTTAGAAATTTATTGAGATCTTCAATTCTNATTTCTTCATCNTAATCTGAATCTATATTTTGATCNTCTATTTTNANNATATANTCATCATCTAAAGATTTGATTATAGATTGTGGACCNTCAACTTTAATCTCATTNTGAGAGNTCAAAATATTGCCTACTCTCTCAAANTTATCTCTAAATGAAATATCTGATGTATCAACTAATATTTTTAAGTTCCTATTACTCTTTAACTCAATATTAAATAANATNGAGTCAGTTACAACNTAGTTTAAATTTACGCCCTCCAANGACTGTGATATATTTGGAAANAAACTACTAGATAATATAAATTTAGTTTGTGTTGGNTTATTTATATTATACTCAGCTGACTTAATATTTAACTTTAGAAGATTTCTCAANAGATTCCATCCAGTCCCGTTAATTGATATATCTATAAACTNAGGGGGAGCANCAACAACAAATAACTCATCGCTGTCTTCATATTTNAAATNTATAGGATAAAGNATTGTNGCATCAGATNTATTNTTTANCTCATTAAATAGCCAAATNAAAAATCCAACAACAAAGCAATACAGTAAAATTTTTGGTTGAGAAATAAAACCTGAAGGATTTTTAACCCTCATAATCTGTTATTTAGCAGATGACATTTCAAATGAAATTGAATTTTTATCAAACTTTACTTTTGTACCTCTATAGATATCTAAAGTAACGGTATTTTCTTCGATTAAAACAATTTTACCATGTAATCCCCCTGCTGTAACAACCATATCACCTTTCTTCATGTTAGAAACAAAGTCAGATTGTTTTTTTCTTCTTCTCTGTTCAGGTCTTAGAATAAAGAAGTAAGCAACTACAACAATTGCAATCGGGAAAAAAAGTTGAGCTAAGCCAGAACCAAATGATTGTAAAAATATCATTTAGGTAATTATGATCTAGGGTTAACCTGAGCTCTAATTAAAAGCTTTTTAACTTTTGATTCAGTGTTTGCAGTTATAGTAACAACTTTATTCTGCATTCCAGGTTTATTACTAGAATCAAACTGAACTTTAATTTCACCAGATCCACCAACTGGTATAGGTTGTCTAGGCCACTGAGGAACAGTACAACCACAAGCAGCAGTAGCTTTAGAAATAATTAATGGAGCATCGCCAGTATTTGTAAATCTAAATACATGACTTACTATATCACCATCTCTTATATCTCCGAAGTTGTGCTCTTCTTCATTAAAAGTAAATTTTGGAAATGCTCCAGCAGGAACGATTGAGCTTACGCCACCTTTTCTCATTGAAGCAATTTCAGTCTCAAGTTTTGCAACTCTTAATTCTAGGTCACTAACCTGTGATCCACATGATACAAGTAGTGATATAAATAATATTGATAATATATTTTTCATAGTTATTTTAATTTTCTTTGATTTTAGATAATATACCGTCTACATCTTTTATAAGCTTTTCAGCTTTTGTTTTAGCATTATTAACAACTTTTTTACTTTGTGTTTTAGCTTCTGAATCTATTGAATCTTTCTCGTCAATAATTTCATCCAAAAGATCTTCTAATTTTCTTTTGTATTTATTTAATCTAAAAGTTAGTCTGTCCCTAGTATTATTTCCCTTGTCAGGAGCAAATAATACACCTAGGATACCACCTATAATTAATCCAACAATTAGACTAATAAATGAATTTGTAGAATTTTTACTCATAATTATTTATTTATTATCTATTAAACCTTTTCCGGTTTTAATTATTTTCTTTTCTTTTAGCAAATTTAATGAAATTACATCTAAAAGACCATTTATAAACTTACCACTCTTCGGAGAACTATAATTTTTTGCAATATCAATACATTCATTAATTGACACTTTTACTGGAATATTGCTAAAATTTACCATTTCACCTATACCCATTCTAAGTATTGTCCTGTCCATTAATGATATTCTCTCTATATCCCAGTTCTTAGCATATTTTGAGATATGACCATCATATTCAGTTGAATTATCAATAACACAATCAAACAAAGAGCAAGCAAATTTAATGTCATCTTTAATGTCCTCTGATAAACTTGCGGTAGCAAATGTATTAAAATTTGATGAATTCAGAGTTTTCAATGTTTTTTTTATCATTGATTTTATAATTAGAAAATCTTCATTCCAAAATATATTTTCTTCTTCAAATGACTTCTGGATATCGTTGTTTTTAAATAAAAATTTTACAATCAAATTTTGTAAGAAATCAAAATCTTCTTCAAATTTTGGTTTCTCTATTGTGACATAATTTTTATAGAATTCCTCCTGTAATAATACATTATACCAATTTCTAATTTTTTCAGTTTTAGTGTTCCATCCATTTTTATGTTTTATCAATCCATCAATTATTTGAGTGTTTTTTTCGAGAAAATTAATAATTCTATTATCTGAGAGATTGAATCTAGACGTACTCTTTTTAATTAACTCTTTTTTAGCAATCTGTTTCTTTTCTTCGTTGATGTTTTTAAGAACTATTAATAGAGAAATTACTTCAAAATAGGACTTTTCTATATCTAGAATAGATTGATGTAATTGTTTAGAGATTTCTAGTTGAAGCTTTTTTTTATCCTCTTTATATACTACTTGATTATAATAAGAAAATAGTAACTGTAAAACTTTTACCCTTAAGGATCTTCTGTTTATCATGTGCTTCAAATTCAAGAACGAGTTGCAAATGTAGTTACTTTTTAGAATTTTCCTTAATTCTATCTTTTGCCAATTGAATTGCAGATGAATTTGTTGAGATAGAATTTTCTTCAGAATATTTAATTACAGAACTAACCTTATCATAAATTAGCCCAGTCATATCCATCACCTTTTTAGAATCTATATCATTAATCTGCTCATGGTAAACACTTATAATTCCTCCAGCATTTATTAAGAAGTCCGGAATATATAATATGTTCTTCTTTAAAAGTTCTTCTGGAACATCTGTATCATTTTCTAACTGATTATTTGCAGCACCTGCAATTATATTACAATTAATNTTCTTTAATGAGTTTCTATTGATAGTTCCTCCNAGTGCACAAGGGGAAATAATATCGTATGTGTCATCGTAAATATTTTCAGGATCGACTACTGTAACATTCGTATCATTAATTAAATCAATATTTTTTGAATTAATGTCACAAACAAAAACATTGGCATTTTCTTTCAATAGGTGGCCTACAAGTTTTCTCCCGACATTACCAACACCCTGTACTAAAATTTTTTTACCTTCTAAAGACTCTTTATTAGAGATATGTTTTACAGCCGATTTAATTCCCATATATACTCCAAATGCTGTTGGAGCCGAGGAGTCACCTAATCCACCATNTTCTTTTGGTAGGCCTACAACAAATTTTGTTTTTTCTTTAATCCATAAAATATCTTGTGTTGACATATTTACATCTTGTGCAGTCCAATATTTTCCATTTAAATCATTTATAAACTCACCAAATCTTTTAATAAATTTTTCTGACTTCAAACTTGGTTCTCCAATTATAACTGCTTTTCCACCTCCAGCATTTAGACCAGCAAGAGATGATTTATAACTCATGGCTTTAGATAAATTGATCACATCTTCTAGTGCNGCAGAATCAGAAGCATAATTCCACATTCTAGTTCCTCCTATTGCAGGGCCGAGAGATGTATTATGGATACCAATAATTGCTTTTAAACCTATAGATTCGTCATTACAGAAGACCAGTTGCTCATGATTATCTTGCTTAATTTTTTCAAAGACGGAATTATTTTCATCTATGCTCATAATTATGATTTAAATAATAGTTTTACAGTTAGTTAGTCATAAAATTATATAAAAATTTGAAAGACCTATCCTATTTAAATAAATACCTTCTAAAGTATAAATATTACTACACCATTGGAGGGGTATTTATATTAATTTCAACAGCTTTTGCAATTGTTCCAGCTACACTAATTAGAGAGACTTTTAACCTTATAGAAAATGGGTATAAAGAGTACTCATTAGGAAATACTTTAGCTAAAAAAGAAATTTTAAAAGATGTTTTGTTTTATTCTTCAGCAATAATTGTTGCAGCAATCATAAGAGGTTTTTTTATGTATATGATGAGACAAACAATAATAGTTGCTTCTAGAAAAATAGAATATGATTTAAAAAATGAGATTTTTTATCATTACCAAACCCTCCCACTTAAATTTTATAAAAAAAATAATACTGGTGATTTGATGAATAGGATTTCTGAAGATGTTAGTAAAGTAAGAATGTACTTAGGTCCAGCACTAATGTATGGAATGAATGTTACTATTCTGATGTTAATGGTAATTCCATTTATGTTTTATATAAACTTTAACTTGGCCTTTTACAGTTTAATGCCTTTACCTCTATTAGTTGTCTCAATATATTTAGTTCAGAACATAATTAATAAACGATCAGAACAAATTCAGGAATCTCTATCTAATCTATCAACATACGTCCAAGAAACTTTCTCAGGAATAAGATTAATTCAATCATTTGTTAGGGAAATAAATTTTGAAAAAGTTTTTGCACAAAAAAGTAAAGAGTATAAAAACAAATCGATAGGTCTTCAGTTTGTACTTGCTTTATTTTTTCCAGTGATTATGACCTTAATTGGTCTTAGTATTATTATAACTGTCTATGTTGGAGCACTAGAAGTTTTTGATGGTAATTTATCAATAGGGAACATAGCTGAATTTTTAATTTATGTTTATTTATTAACCTGGCCAGTTACGGCTTTAGGCTGGATCACTAGTATCATTCAAAGAGCTTCTGCTTCTCAAAAAAGAATAAACGAGTTTCTTAAAGAAAGTTCAGATATAACCTCATCTGAAAATAAAAGAATTATTCTTCAAGGTAAAATTGAGTTTAAGAATGTCTTTTTCAAATATTCAGATACGAAAATTCAAGGAATGGAAAATATTTCTTTCACGATAAACCCTGGAGATTCTTTAGGTATCATTGGCTCAACCGGGTCAGGAAAGAGCACTATAGCCAATAGCATACTAAGGTTATTTGATATTGATAAAGGTCAAATATTAATTGATGATACCGACATTAAACAACTTAACATTTCACATTTTAGAAAGCAAATAGGGTATGTCCCCCAAGATGTATTCCTTTTTTCTGATACTATAGAAAACAACATATTATTTGGAACTGAAAACAAAAGTTTTGATTTAGTAAAGGAAGCAGCTGAAAATGCTGATTTATTGAGAAACATAAATTCTTTTCCAGAAAAATTTGAAACAAAAATTGGAGAAAGAGGAATAACTTTATCGGGTGGACAGAAGCAAAGAGTATCTATTGCAAGAGCAATTATAAAGGAACCTAAAATTTTAATTCTGGATGACTGTCTATCTGCTGTCGACACAAAGACAGAAAATGTAATACTAGAGAATATGAAAAAAATTATGGTGAATAAAACATCCATAATTATTTCACATAGAATATCCTCTGTTAAATTAGCAAAAAAAATTATTGTGATTGATTCAGGAAAAATTATTGAGGAAGGAAATCACAAAACCCTATTGGAAAGAAAAGGTGTGTATTTTGACTTATATAAACAACAACTTGAAAGTGACAAATAGCTGCAATTAGTTTGCTATATTTTTATATTGCATCTCATAAAGTTTCTTGTAAAAACCATTGCTTTGAATTAAATCTTTATGGTTGCCAATTTCTTTTATTTCACCAGAGTCTATTACTACTATTTTATCTACCTCTTTTATTGTTGATAATCTATGAGCAACAACAATAGAAGTTCTATTCTTCAGAATTTCAGAGATGGCTTTTTGAATCATGGTTTCAGACTCTGAGTCAATCGACGAGGTTGCTTCGTCAAGAAGAATAATCTTAGGATCATATAGCATAATTCTAATACATGATATTAATTGTCTCTGTCCAACAGAAAGGGAGATACCTCTTTCTTTTACATCAAATTGTAATCCGTTAGGAAGTTTATTAATAAACTTTTCTGCTCCAACCTTTTTTATTGCATTCCATACTTCATCCTCTTTTATAGAGTCGTTAAACAGAGTGATATTATTATATATAGTATCAGAAAATAAGAAAACGTCCTGAGAAACCATTCCTAAATTACTTCTTAATGAGGATAAGTTATAGTCTTTAATGTCATTTCCATCAACCAAAATGGTTCCTTTCTGAAAATCATAAAATCTATTAATTAAATTTATAATAGACGTTTTACCAGATCCTGTTGACCCCACAAAACCGACTGACTCTCCGCTATTAATTTTAAACGAAATATTTTTTAATACATACTCCTCATCATTATAGGCAAACCATACATCTTTAAATTCTACATCTCCATTTAATTGAATATCTTTTAATTTTTCATTTGAATCAATTTCCTCATTTCTATCAAGTAAATCAAAAATTCTTTTTGAGCTAACAACACCCATCTGCAATGTATTAAATCTATCTGCTATTGACCGGATAGGTCTAAAAAATAACTGCAAGTACATTATAAATGCGACTAAAACACCGAGGGTAACTTCTTCTGAAAAAAGCTGATTTGATCCGTACCAAATAAGTAAACCCAAGCCAATCGATGTAAATAATTCCATCACTGGAAAATAAATTGAATAATAAAGCACAGCTTTTAGATTAGCTTTTAGGTGCGTTTCATTAATATCCTTAAACCTTTCGTATTCTTTTTCCTCATTCCCAAAAATTTGGACAATATTCATTCCAATAATGTGTTCTTGGACATATGAATTAAGGTTAGCTACTGCATTTCTAACATTATTAAATGAAAGNTTTACNTTTTCTTTGAATATGTANGTTGTCAGAAAAAGAAANGGTAGTGTTNCTAAACTTATNAAAGTTAATTTCCAGTTTATATAGAACATCAAAACAACTATGCCAAAAAGTTGAAGAATATCTCCAATTATAGNNGCAATNCCNTGTCCAAATATATCAGCAATAGTTTCTATATCAGAAACATTTCTNGTTACTATTCTGCCTATNGGNGTTTTATCAAAAAACTGAAGTTTAAAGTTTTGTAAATGAGAAAATAATNTNATTCTAATATCCTTTATAATATTTTGCCCTAGCCATCCAGAAAGNTATGTGTGAAAATACATGACTATCGCATTTATAATNAATAAACCAAATAATAAAAATATCATGTTCNTCAGACCATCTAGNTCATTTAAACTTACATAGTCATCAATAATTATTTGGGTGATNTATGGTCTTATCGGCTGGAGTATTGATANGCTTAAAGTCAAAAATATTAAGACATAAAAAACTCCCNTATAGGGCTTGCAAAANATGAAAAGTCTATTTAAGATTTTTAAATCAAATAAATTTCCACTAATATTTTTGTTACTCATAAGTATATCTCTTTATCATATAAAACATTGCTGAGATATAAACCATGCGGAGGAACAGAAGGACCAGCATACTTCCTGTCTTTTTTTAATATGATATCTTNTAGAGATTCTACACTTAATTTTTCTTCATTAATTTGAATCATTGTNCCCATAATTGCTCTAACCATTCCTCTCAGGAATCTNTCTGAAGAAATAGTAAAATAATAATTNTAGCCTTCTTTTTTAATTTCAGCTCTACTTATTTGGCAATTATAGTTATTGACATCNGTTTTTACTTTTGAAAAAGTTTTAAAATCGCTGTGATCGATAAGGACTTTACATGCATCATTAATTAGNCTTACATTTATTTCTTTNGGATAGAANAGAGANCTATCATTTAAAAAAGGTGATTTAANACAATGAATTTTATATATGTATTCTCTNCTTATTGCATCAAATCTTGCACTGATATTTTCTTTTACTTTCTTTATTGAATTAATTGATATATCACTTGAAAGGAANGAATTGATTCTATATAAAAAAGAGTTATNAATAGGCTTATCATAGTCAAAATGAGCNACTTGANTAATAGCATGAACTCCCGNATCCGTTCTACCACTACCCATTGTTTTAATTTTTTTCTTTAATAATAAGGATATTGCATTATCAATCTCTTCTTGAATAGTAGAAGCATTTTCTTGGATTTGCCATCCATGATAATTTTTTCCATGATATGATATCTNAATAAAAAATCTCACTTTTTAATTCATTTTTTTATTTCTTTGTACAAAATANTCTCATGATACAGAGAATCCAAACAATATTCTTAATCTTATACATTGGAGCTTTAGTTTCTACGTTTTTTTTTCCAGTTTGGCAAAAAATTTCATTTGATGNAAANAATTCCGTTGANANAATAATAACAGGTTANGTTACTACGGTTGATTTCAATAGTGGAGATTCAAGTATTTTGTATGATAATTTTTTTATTGCTGGNTTNGTTATTGGATCATGTATAATTGCTNTGATTTCTATATTTAGCTATAAAAANAGGCTAAATCAAATTAAATTAGGAGCTCTAAATTCATTGATCACATCAGTNCTAATAATNTATTTTTTATATGATATTTTTTATAATGAATCGTACATTGAGATCAATGACAAAATCAGTTTTCTAATTTCATTTTATTTAATATTTTTGGCNATATTTTTTAATTTTCTATCAAATAGATTTATNAGAAAAGACGAATTGTTAGTAAGAGAATCAGACAGAATNAGATAAAATATAAAGTGAAAGAAAAAGGTAATATTTCAATAAATACNGAGAATATTTTTCCAATAATTAAAAAATTTCTCTATTCAGACCATGACATATTTTTGAGAGAATTANTATCAAATGCAGTTGATGCAACTCAAAAAATAAAAAGCTTATCTCAAATGGGTGAGCTTAAAGAAGAACTTGGTGATTTGACAATTGAAATTTCTGTTGATAAAAAGAAAAAAACTATATCAATNTTGGATAAAGGAATTGGTATGTCTGCAGATGAAATAAAAAAATANATTAATCAAATTGCTTTTTCAGGAGCAACAGAATTTGTTGAAAAATANAAAGAGAAAGGNGACGCNCAACAAATAATAGGACATTTTGGCCTTGGATTTTATTCAGCATTTATGGTTTCTTCATACGTAGAAATCAAATCAAAATCATACATAACAAAAAATAAATCAGCTTACTGGAGATGTGATGGAAATACTGAATTTGAAATTAAGGAATCAGATAAAAAAGAAAGAGGAACAGAAATAATTTTACATGTAAATGATGATTCAAAAGAGTTTTTAGAGGAAGCAAAAATTAATGAGATATTAGGTAAATACTGTAAGTTTTTACCAGTGGAAATAAAATTTGGGCAAAAATATGAATCAAAGGAGGACGGAAAAGATAAAGATGGTAACCCTAAGTACAAAACAGTTAAAGTTGATAATATCATTAATAACCCAAGCCCTATTTGGAATAAAAGCCCTAAAGATCTAAAAGATGAGGACTATAAAAGTTTTTATAAGGAGCTATACCCCTTCTCAGAAGAACCACTATTCTGGATTCATTTGAATGTGGATTATCCCTTTAACCTCACTGGAATATTATACTTTCCAAAAATAAAAAATGATTTCGAAGTACAGAAAAATAAAATTCAACTTTATTCAAGACAAGTGTTTATTACCGATGAAGTCAAGGACGTTGTTCCGGAGTTTTTAATGCTTCTTCATGGTATTATAGATTCACCTGACATACCTCTTAACGTCTCGAGGAGTTATCTTCAGGCAGATGGAAATGTTAAAAAAATTAACACCTATATAACTAAAAAAGTTGCCGACAAACTCAACGAATTGTTTAAAGAAGATAGAGATGAATACGAAATGAAATGGAAGGATATAAATCTATTTGTTAAGTATGGTATGATCTCAGAAGAGAAGTTTTATGAAAAAGTCGAGTCACTCGCATTACTTGAAAGTGTTGATGGGAAAATGAGGACTTTTGATGAGTACAAAAAATATATTGACAAAACTCAAAAAGATAAAGATAAAAATCACGTAATACTATACACAACCGATACTGACAAACAAGACTCATTTATTCAAGATGCCAAAAATAGAAATTATGATGTAGTGGTATTCAATAATGTAATTGATAGTCATTATATAAATCATTTAGAGCAAAAATTAGAGAAAACTCAAATTAAAAGAGTTGACGCAGACATTTTAGATAAGCTTATTGACAAAGATGAAAAAAAAGAAGCAGTAATTACAGAAGAGAATCAAAAAGAATTAAAAGAGGTTTTTGAAAAAATTATAAATAACAATTCAACTGTACTAACAGTTGATGCTCTAAGTCCAGATGATAGCCCTGTTACAATCACTCTGCCTGAATTCTTTAGAAGGATGCAAGATATGGCTAAGACAAGTGGAGGAAACCCTATGATGATGGGTGCCCCAGGTGAAATGATTTCCGTAAGTATTAATGGCAACCATAAAACTATTGATAAGATTTTAAAGGCTAAAACTAAAAAAACAAAAGAAAAAATTGCGTCTCAACTATACGATCTTGCATTACTTTCTCAGAATATGTTGACCGGCTCTGATTTGACAAGTTTTGTCAGAAGAAGCCTTGATATATTATCAAAATAATTTTTTTACTAAATTCTCGTTATCAAATCATGATTAGAAATATTTTTTTTTATTTCGTTTTTTTTTCTTCAATACCTAAAACTGTAATTAGTCAGGACATATTTAGATTAAATACAGATACCATAACATCTTATGACCTCCTTTTTCAAGAAGATGAAGATACTCTCATGATTGATAAAAAAGAAAAGAAAAAAAAGAATGTCTTTTTCGGCATCAAAACAAAGAAAGGATTTATAAGAACTACAAGTGGAAGAAATCTAGTTTATGAAAACTTTCATTACATTAAAACTCCAGAGATCAAAAATGAGTATGCTCAAGAAATTTATTTCTATGATAAGAAAAAGAAAAAAATTGTTAGATCTAAAAAAATTGTTGAAGAGGCAGTTATGATGCACGGTCCCTATAAAAAAAGATTAGGAGAACAAATTATAGAAGAGGGAATATTCTACTATGGGTTGAAACATGACAGGTGGGTAAGATTTAATAGGTCAGATATATTACAGGATAAAGAATTTTTTTCTCTGGGATGGTATAATGAATCAATCAGATTTTTTTGGGATACTGAAAAAAAGAAAATAAAAGAAATAATTCAAGTTAGATTCGGTGAAAAGCAAGGAAAATATTATGC
>NZWZ01000040.1 GCA_002701745.1 Flammeovirgaceae bacterium | reverse complement strand
AGGAAAACCTACAGAATCACCTCTTGCAATAGTAAATTAATAGATTTACATTTGCCAACATTATCTGGTTCCGTAGCTCAACTGGATAGAGCAACTGCCTTCTAAGCAGTAGGTTGAAGGTTCGAGTCCTTCCGGAATCACAAATCAATTGTAGTCAGGCAGAGTAGTGTATTTTTTTGCGTAATCAAGCATTTGAGTAGCAAAGTCTTTTGGTTGAATAATCTTAATATCAATTATTTCATTAGAATCATTTAACACTGGAACTAATTCTGGATTTATAAATCCACTGTATGGTGCTGTATTAAATTTCTCATTTCTTTTTAAGATTTCAGCGTGTAACTCTTTATCAACTTTAACACCGTATTTTTCAATTAAATTTTTTCCAGCTTCATAGTCTCCTTCAGATTTAATTCTTTGAACCTCTCTTAATAATTCTCCAAAAAGACTTCTAAGCCTTGTATAGTCATTAATTACAAAATATGTTTTTCCATTTTCAACAATTTTTTCAATCACATTCTCAGGCTTACCTTTTTCATATACCCATTTAGATACAGTCTGTCTGTTTCTCATATGAGACTGCTCTATATCATCTCCTAGTTTTATTCTGATTAACTGAGTCATTAGTCCATTTCTTATATAGTCATCATAACTTACTCTTCCCATCTCTTCTGATGAGTGAGCAACACCTAATTCTTCCATTTTTTTATCTGGAATAAAGTATAACCCAACAAGGTCAGCTCTTGCTTCTTCTAAAGTTGAAGCATAACTTTTTAATGTCTCTTTAGGAGTACCTACACCTTCAACTAATTGACCTGATGCGTGACCAATAACCTCATGAAGTGAGGTATGAAGATTATCTGCCTCTTTACCATATTTCTTTTCAAGCTCAATCCCTTCTTTATCATATCCAAATTCTTCTAATCTTCCACTTGAACCTGCTTGTCCATATGCAAATAAAATATTTCCTAGAGATATTGATTTAGAACCATGATTTGCTCTTATCCAGTTTGCGTTTGGTAAATTTATTCCAATAGGGGTTGACGGAGAAGCATCTCCAGATTCTCCAGCAACATTAACTGTATTATAAGATATTCCAACAACATTTTTCTTTTTATGTTCATCCATTATTGTAGAATTATCTTCAAACCATTGAGCATCTTCTGAAATAGCAGACATTTTTCTACTCATTTCAAAATCTTTAATTTGGACAACAGACTCATATGATCCTCGATACCCTTTTGGATCATTATAAACTTCAATAAATCCATTTATATAATCAACATCACCCTCTGTGGTTTCTACCCATGCAATATTATAATCATCCCAAGTTTTTAGGTCTCCTGTCTTATAGTATTCAATAAGTAAATCAAATGCTTTCTTTTGTTTTTCATTCTCTGCAACTTCTTTAGCTTTTTCAATCCAAAAAATGATTTTCTCAATAGAACTTGAATACATACCATCTATTTTATAAGTTTTTTCAATTAATTCTCCGCTTTCTCTAACTANCTTAGAATTAAGTCCAAATGAGAGAGGTTTATTAGGGTCTGGTGATTTTTTAGTAGAATAAAAATCNTCAACATCTTTTTCCGTCACATCATCTCCATAGAAGTTAACAGCAGAGCCTATCACNAGCCCTTTACTTTGATCTCTATTTACTTTTTTAGAATCATTTTCATTAAATATTACTTNAAATGCATCTTTATTTAGCTGTGTTCCTGTCTCAGATAGTAAATATTCTAAGTATTCTTTTGAAAAGTTTGGATCAAACTTATCATTTGAGTAATGGTGATGAATTCCATTTGCAAACCATATTCTCTTTAAGTAAACTTCAAAATTATTCCATTCATCTGCTCTCTTATCACCATCGTAATTAGTGTAAATTTTTTCTAGAGCTCTTCTAATGGAGAGGTTGTGTCTGTAATTTTGATCATACATTATATCTCTACCTGCAAGTCCTGCTTCAGTAAGATAGTATACTAGTTTTTTTTGGTTTAGATTAAGCTCATCAAATCCTGGAATTTGATACCTAAGAATCTGTATATCTTGAAATTTTTCTGCGAAGAAATTAAACTCCTCATTAGTATCAGTAGTATTGTTACAGCTAAAAATTGTAATAAGTGATAATATGTAGATTGATAATAGTTTTCTCATAATGTAAATTTTACGGAAAATTAATAAAAATTTAGTAAGATTTAATTTTTGATTTTCTAGTAGAATATTTTTGTTGGTCACTTAAACTCTTTCCTTCAAAAATTCCGTTAGACTCCCAGTCACCATAGTTGGGATTAGGTAAAACAATTAACTTAGTTCCAAAATCATTACTTAAATTATCAGTAAGTTTTGTTCTTTCTTCCGATATTTTTTCTTCAAAATCATCATTAAAGTCAGCAAGATTATCACCTAGTAACATAATTACTTCATAATCTTTATATACTGATTTTCTTCTATCACTTTTACTTCTCTTATCACTTCTTAGAAGGACATTTGATTTTTTTGCATCTGGAAATCCAAGCTTTTTAAGATTATTAACTGTTGCATCTAGTTGTTCTGAGTACCTATTAGATATATAAAAGATTTCTACATTTTTTTCTGACGCATATTTTAAAAACTCTAATGAACCTGGAATTGCTTCAGCTATTTCTAAGTTTCCCCACTCAACCCAACTTTCTCTGTTATATGTAGTGTTGTTTAGTATAAGCTTACCATCATAAGGGCTATTATCAAGAACTGTTTCATCTACATCAGCTATTATTGCAAGGGGTTTATCATATTTTTTATCAAAAAATAAGATAGCATCTAAATTCATTTTGGCAGCATTAAATGCTTGGTAACATAAAGCTCTGTATTCTGCAGAATTCTGAGTCCAAACTTGAGCTTGAATTTTATAATCGTTATTGTAATCAGATTGATTACATGACAATATTGATAATATTATAATTAAATATTTTTTCATAGTTTTCCAGGTTCTCTTGTATTTGATCCTTTTCTTCCAGTAAGGTTATCTCCCATATCTTTCCTAGCAATCTCAGCTAGATCTTCTAATTCTTTTGCTATGTCTGGATAAAGATTAATTACATCATATTCCTCTCCGGGATCTCTTCTTAAATTATACAGCTCCAGTCCAGTATTTATCCTACTATAAGGTCCAGGGTGTCCATCATTTTTAGGTAGTACTCCTTTATATGATCTAGAAGAATGAGGAAGAATTAATTTCCAGTTATCTTTTCTAACGGCTTCTAAATTATTATTACCATAATAATAGAAAAAGTGATCTCTAGGTTCTTTTTCTTTCCCTTCTAAAACCTCTAAAATATTAACACCATCAATTTTATGATCTGGTAAGTCACTTTTGACTATAGTGGCTATAGTTGGCAGCAAATCAATTGTAGATGAAAGCTGATTAGCAATTTTTCCTTTAGGTATAACATTTCCCCACATCATAACAGTAGGTACTCTTTGTCCTCCTTCAAAGCTAGTTCCTTTACCCTCACGTAATCCACCAGTAGAACCCGCATGATTTCCAAAATTTAACCACGGTCCATTATCACTAGTGAATATTACTAATGTGTTTTCTAAAATATTATTTGCTTCTAGTGATTTTATAATTTCTCCAACAGACCAATCTAATTCCATCATCAAGTCCCCATATAGGCCTTGTTTACTCTTCCCGAGGAATTTATCAGATACAGCAATAGGTACATGAGGCATAGTATGAGGAACATACAGGAAAAAAGGNTTGTTTTTATTTTCATTNATAAATTTTACCGATTCCTCAGTATATAATGTTGTAAGAATGGCCTGATCTTCTAAAGTTCTAATCTCTCTTATTTTTTCAAAGTCTTTTATAAGCGGTAGTTGAGGGTAGGATTTTTTTCTCCAGCTAGAAGTATCAGAAATTTGATTACCATCAAAGTCTACTGGCCACATATCATTAGAATAGGGTATTCCTAAGTAAGTATCAAAACCATGGTTGTTTGGCAAGAATTTTTTTTGGTGACCCAAATGCCATTTTCCGTAAATTGCAGTTGCATATCCTTTATCTTTTAGCATTTCCGCAATTGTTATTTCGTCGTCATGAAGTCCACGTTTNGAGTAGGGCATTAATGCGCCGCTGATTCCGATCCTATTTGGGTAGGTTCCTGTTAGAAGTCCTGCTCTGGAAGCACTACAAACTGCTTGTGCAGAATAAAAATTTGTAAATAACATTCCCTCATTTACCATTTTATCAATGTTTGGTGTTTTATAATTTATTGCACCAAAGTTTGATATGTCTCCATAGCCTAAATCATCCATAAAAATNATCACAATATTAGGGGAGTTGTTTTTTCTATTTTCTNTGCATGAAAAGGTTAATAAAAAAAATATGCTAATAAAGTATTTCATCATTTCTATACTTAGTAATTTAGGGAAATTTTGTTATGAAAATAAAGTATATAATAATATTCTTATTATTTATTTCGATAAGCTCTTTTTCACAGGTTCCCACTGGAAATTGGAGCGTAGAACCTGATCCTTTTCTTGAAAATCAACAAATAACTTTTACAGTTTCAAATATTAATACTGGTAATCTTGCTGGGATAAATGATATTTATTTATGGACATGGTATTCCAAATTTGGGGGCGGAACTACAAATCCTGATAGTCAGTGGAATGGTCAGTGGGATAGCTCTAATGAGTCAATGAAGATGTCAAAAAATTCTGATGGATCCTACAGCTTTACCTTTACCCCTTCTCAGCTCTTTAACGATACTGGAATAGAGACTATTGGTGTACTAGCTAAAGCAAAAAATGGCTCAGGCGACAAGAAAACGTCAGACTATATATTTGAAGTTGGTGTATTTAGTCTAGAGCTAATAAGTCCACAGGAAAATATTACAGTTGTAGAATCGGGATCAAGCTTAGAAATTTTAGCAGAAGCAAGTGTTATTTCAGATTTTATTTTGGAAGAGAATGGAAATTTAATTGACCAAAAACTTGATATCAGCTCATACTCTTATCTTATCTCAAATATAAATGAGAGTAACAACTATAAGTTAACTGCAACAGATAATGTGTCTGGAAGTAACATATCAAGAGAATTTAATGTCGTTATTAAACCCTCAGTTTCTTATGAAAATATTCCATATGATAATTTATATGATGGTTTAAATTTTACTGAAAATTCTGTTGTATTGGTATTTAATGCGCCTGGAAAAGAATTTGTAAATATTGTTGGTTCATTTAATCAGTGGGAAATATCTAACGAATTTCTAATGAAGTATGACGATGATAGAAACAGATTTTGGTTAGAGATTACAGGACTTGATAAAAAAGCTTATCACTCATATCAGTATTTAGTAGATGGATCAATTTATGTTGCAGATCCATACTCTCCCATTATATTAGACTCATATAATGACTCATTCGTCTGTAGGACTGAACAATGTGGGTTTTCTGCATTTCCAACTTATCCAAAAGACAATAAGCATGCTGCTACAATGTTTAAAATCGATGATAGTTTTATATGGGAAGACGCTAATTTCACTCCTCCCGATAAAGAGAATCTAGTTATATATGAACTTCTTCTCAGAGATTTTCATCAAGAAAGATCTTACCAATCTGTAATAGATAAGCTAGATTATCTACAGGAGCTGGGTATAAATGCTATTGAGTTAATGCCTATTAACGAGTTTGATGGAAATGACAGTTGGGGCTATAATCCATCTTTTCACATGGCCTTAGATAAGGAATATGGATCGCCGATAAAATTTAAAGAATTGGTTAATGAATGCCACAAGAGAGGTATCGCTGTGATTNTCGATGTGGTATACAATCATGCAACTGGACAAAATTCTTATTTTAGAATGTGGAACACTAGTAGCGATTCGTACGATGGGACTCCTACATCACAAAATCCCTTTTTCCAATTGTCACCAGTATCAGAGTCTTATCTAAATTACTTTAATGATATAAATCATGAGTCATCTTATGTAAAAGATTACATGGAAAGGATTAATCGTTTTTTAATTGATGAATATCATATCGATGGTTTTAGATTTGATTTAACGAAAGGTATGACTAATGAAGTTGTTGCTGAAAATTACTCGACGAAAAGGATAAATTATTTAAAAGGTATTGCAGATGATATATGGGATCATGATCCAGATTCATATTTGATATTTGAACATTTTCAGAATTCAGAGGAGAGAGTTTTTTCTGATTATGGAATTATGTCCTGGGGAGAAGAAAATTATCAGTATAATGAAGCGACTATGGGATATCCTTCTGACTTTAACGGTATTTCTCATAAAGGGAGAGGATTTCCTAATCCTACACTTGTTGGATTTATGGAGAGTCACGACAAAGAGAGGTTGATGTATAAGAATATAACTTATGGAAACTCTAGTGAAGGCTATGATATTAAAAATTTTGACACTGCTCTTGATAGGATGAAGGCTGCCGGAGCACTTTTTCTAACTGTTCCAGGTCCTAAGATGATTTGGCAGTTTGGAGAGCTTGGTTTTGAGAATAGTATAAATACTTGTGAGGATGGAACTGTAAGTGAAAATTGTAAGTTATCTAAGAAAAAATCAGCTTTTGAGTTAGGAATGCAAAATGATTCAAGAAGAATTAAACTTTTTAATGTCTGGTCAAGAATTCTTAAGTTGAGAAATTCAGAGTCGATATTTAAAACAAATAATTTTACTACCACCTTCTCATCAGATCTAAAGTATATGATCCTAAATGATGATAGTTCAGAAAACATAAAAAAAGTAATAGTTATTGCAAATTTTGGAACTCAAACCAAAGAGGTTAATGGAATTATCTTACCTAATGGAGAATGGTATAATATTTATAGAAATAATTCAAAAATAACTATCTCTGATCAAAATAAACTGAGTTTGTCTCCAGGTCAATTTATTATTTTAGCTGATCAGCAGACATCCATTCAAGACGATGAGGGTCTTTTGCTTTCTTCTGAAGAAACAGGTATAAATAAAAAGATTACTATTTATCCGAATCCATCAGTAGAAAGTTTTTTCATAGAAATGGATAAATCTTTAAATCTTCCTCTTAATGCATCTTTATTTAATTCTAGTGGAAAATTAGTATGGGAAAGAAGAATATTCGAGTATGAATATATTTTTAAAAGTAATTTTCTTTCTTCGGGAATTTATAATTTAATTCTAACGGGAAATGACTTTTTTTCCTCAAAGAAAATAGTAAAAAAGTAGTTTAGGTTTTATCTGTTTTATTTTGCCTAATAAAGCATTTTCAGAATTTTATTTTGCTTTAAAAAAAAAGTCTTAAAAAAAGTCTTAAATTTTACTATTTAGCATATTATTTACTAATATTGCTGTTATTACGTGATAAACTGTAATATTTTAAAATATTTTAAACTAAACTATACTAAAATGAAATCAAGAAAATTTAAATCTTTTCTATTTCTAGTTGTAATGTTGACTGCAGTTACATTTAGTTGCGATGATAGTATGCCGGAACCTATCTACGGATCTAAACCAACTGTAGCGTTCACTGCAACTCAGTCACCAGGTGATATATTTACTTGGTCTTTTACAAATAACTCTTCTGGAGCTGTATCTTACAGCTGGAATTTTGGTGATGGAAATGGGTCTTCTGATGCTAACACATCTCATACATATTCTGGTGCTGGATCTTACACAGTTACATTAACTGCAACTGCTGCTGGAACTAGTAACGCTCTAGGATGGAGAGGAACTTCTTCACAGTCTGTGCAGATTGACTTGCCAACTTATGAAAGAGCTGATGTTACTTTCTCAGTTGACATGAACAATGCTGGTCTTGCTGCTGGAGACAGAGTAAACTTAAATGGTAATTTCCAGGATAATGATTATGATGGAACTCTCGAAAACCCTGATCTTACCAACTGGTGTGGTGAATGTGGATGGAATGAGATGAAGGATGATGACGGAGACGGTGTCTATGAGCTAACTGTTAATCTTGCAACTAATATCACATATCAGTATAAATTTACTGTAAATGGATGGACTAGGCAGGAAGGTTTTAATGCAGATGATGCATGTGCAATAACTACTGATAACAACAACTATAATAGACCTGCTGTTATTGGTAACATGGATCAAGCAGTTTCTATGACAACAGCATGTTTTGATTCTTGTGATGACTGTATTAATTATGCATCTATGTTAGAAGGAACTTGGAGATTGGATGGATATAGAGTAGGTGATAGTAAAGATTCTGGTGGATGGTGGAATTGGGATGGTAATGGTAGAGATTGTCATAAAGATGATACCTACACCTTTACTGCAGCTGGAGGTTTTGAAATTGACCACGGAGCTGAAACATGGATAGAAGCATGGCAAGGAAATGATCCTGAAGGATGTGGTGCTCCTGTAGCTCCTCATGTTAATAGTACTTCACATACTTATGCTGTTTCAGGTACAATGTTTACAGTTACTGGTGATGGTGCATACATTGGTCTTGCTAAAGCTCATAATGGTGGTGAAGATGGAAATTCTGGCGGAGCTATTACTTATGAGATCCTTGAAATTTCAGATACTAACCTTAAGGTAACTCTCGATTATTGTGGAGGTGGTTGTTTCTGGACATATGATTTAGTTAAGCAATAAGCTTTATAAATCTGATTTAAGAAAAAGTGAGAAGAAATTCTCACTTTTTTTTTGTTTAAATTTTAAGAGTAGTACTTTTTTAGGGTATCTGCAAATTTACTAACATCTTCAACTTTTCCTGTGCTTATTCTACACCAGTCATAGTATGGAGGGAAAGGNCTTCCAACAAGAATTCCCTTTTCCTTAAAGTATTTACTGAACTCATCTATNTGNACACCTGTCTTAAAGAAAGCAAAGTTTGTATATGATTTNACATAATCCAATCCAATTTCATCAAAAGCNTTATATAATATCTCTAAAGCNTCTTTGTTTTTTTCTAGGCTNTAATTAAAAAAACTCTTTTCATCGTAAGCTGTCATTGCAGCATGTGTTGCTAACATNTTTGTTCCAGCCATTGTNCACTTTTTGAGCTCATCTATNCTCTCAGGGCTTGCAATTAAATAACCTATTCTTACTCCAGCTAATCCATATATCTTAGAAAAGGTTCTTGACACAATAACATTGTGACCCGCTTTAACAAGTTTAGTCATAGTTGGATAACCATCATTGATAGAGTAATCATAGTAAGCCTCATCTACAAATACNCATGTTTTTTTNGCNGTTNCTGTACAAAAATCTTCTAGGTCTTTTGCTTGAAGCATTGTGCCAGTAGGGTTGTTTGGATTACAGATAAATACCATGCTAGTATTTTTTGAGGTTCTCCTAGATATTTCGTTTAGGTCATAACGTAAATTTTCATCAAGAGGTACCCAATTAATTTTACAATCAAATTCTTCTGCGTAAGTCATGAGTGCAAGGTATGTNGGTTTGCACGCAATTATCTCTTTTTTCTCAACACCAAATAATCTNCCCGTAGCTCTNAGTCCTTCATTNGATCCACCAGTTACTAGTACCATGCTTGGATCTACACCNTCTCTCTCAGCAATTTTTTTCTCTAATTCNGCAACTCTACCATAAGGATATCTGCATGCTTCATCAAATGCATTTATAATTGCTTCTCTGACCTTTGGAGATGGCCCATAAGGATTTTCNTTAGAGCTTAATTTAATTGTGCCATCATTCTGTAATGATTTTTNGGGATTTATGTCTATATCTTTACTTATTCCTGTAAGGGGGAGGGTAACTCCAGAAACACCTAATAGTTTTAGTAAATTTCTTCTTGTAATTTGATTGTTCATATCGATAAAATTTTTACTTTTAATAATAACATTAACTGAATAATCTAAATATAGTAAATAAAATGGAAAATAAAATGAAGAAATATTTTTTGACACTTTTTTCTATTGTGTTTTTTTCTAGCGCAATAAATGCTCAACTAAGTAAAAAGTTTGAGCCTATTGATGTATTCGATATCGAGTACGTTTCAAGTCCTGAAATTTCTCCTCAAGGAGATAAAATTCTTTTTCAGAGAAATTTTAAAGATGTGATGACGGATAAAAATTTATCAAACTTATGGATAGTTAATTTTGATGGAAGCGATATGAGACCCATTACAACTGGTAACTTTAATTCATTTTCTCCTAAATGGTCAAATTCTGGTAAAATGTTTACATATAAGTCAAATGAGGAAGGTAGAACACAGCTCTATTTATTNAACTTAGAAAACAATTCAGTTCAAAAGCTTACTAATATGCAATCTTCAATTGGTAGTGTTGAGTGGTCCTCAGATGACAAGTATCTACTATTCAACTCTTTTGTTGAGAGAACTGAAGGAAANCTTATTAAAATGCCGAAGAAACCTAAAGGGGCTAAGTGGAATTCTCCTCCAATTGAAATTGATGATATGGTATACCGCTATGATGGNGGTGGTTATAGAAGGCCAGGTAATAATCAAATATTTGTGCTTCCTGTTGAGGGTGGGACNCCNAGACAAGTTAGTTTATTAGATAAAAANCCAAGTTCTGCAGTGTGGTTAGATTCTGATAATGTTTTATTTTCTGCNAATCTGAATGAGAACTCAGATTTTGAGCCTAATAATTCAGATATTCATAAGTTAAATATTAAAACTGGAGACTTAAAAAAGTTAACAACTAGACTTGGGCCAGATAGATCTCCTGCTGTATCTCCNGATGGTACAAAGATTGCTTATTTAGGATATGACGATAAATATTTAGGCTACCAGCAAAGTTCTTTATACATAATGGATACTGATGGAGGAAATATCAAGTTGATCTCTGAGGGATTTGATAGAAATATTAGCAATATTAATTGGATGAAAGATGGAAAAGGNCTTTACTTCCAGTATGATTCTGAGGGTATGACANAGATTGCAAGTNTTAGCCTAAACGGGAGGGTTAAGGATATAGTTGATGAACTAGGTGGNTTGTCATTAGGTAGGCCGTATAGTGGTGGCTCATATTCTGTTTCTTCAGCTGGAAGGTATGCATTTACATATGGTAATGTGTACAATCCTGCAGATTTAGCTGTTGGGTATAATGGTTCAAAAAATAGATTAACTAATTTAAATAAAGACCTTTTTGANTATAAAGAACTCGGTAAGGTGGAAGAGGTATGGTATGAATCATCTTACGATGGAAAGAAAATACAGGGTTGGCTGGTTTANCCACCTCAGTTTGATCCTACAAAAAAATATCCTTTGATACTAGAAATTCATGGAGGNCCTTTCACAAATTATGGATTTAGATTTTCTGCAGAAGTTCAACTCTTTGCAAGTAAGGGTTATTTTGTTCTATACACTAATCCGAGGGGGAGCACTAGCTATGGTAAGGATTTTGCTAATTTAATTCATCATAATTATCCAAGTCAGGACTATGATGATTTAATATCTGGTGTTGATCATGTAGTTACTAGAAACTATATTGATGGTGATAATCTTTTTGTTACAGGAGGTAGTGGAGGAGGNGTTTTGACCTCTTGGATTATTGGTAAAACTGATAGGTTTAAAGCTGCCGTTGTTGCAAAGCCAGTAATAAACTGGTATAGCTTCGTTTTATATGCAGATAATATATCATTCTTTTATAAGTACTGGTTTCCTGGATTACCNTGGGATAATTTGGAGGAGTATATGAGAAGGTCTCCAATTTCTTATGTCGGAAATGTAAAAACTCCAACAATGCTTCTTACGGGAGANGATGACTANAGGACACCTATGGCAGAGAGTGAGCAGTTTTACGCAGGATTAAAGCTTAATAATGTAGAATCTATGTTAGTACGAATTCCAGGAGCTAGCCATGGAATTGCAGCGAGACCAAGCAATTTAATTGCAAAAGTAAATGCAATNACCGCCTGGTTTGATAAGTACAAAAAATAATTTATTTAAGCTTTACAGCNGTTCCGTAAGCTAGTAGCTCAGATGCTCCAGCCATCATNACTGAGGTCTGAAATCTTACGCATATAACTGCATCTGCNCCTAAATTTTTTGCGTCTTNTATCATTCTTTGTAATGCCTGTTCTCTTGCATCAGCTTGTAGTCTTGTGTATTCAGCTACTTCACCACCTACAAGATTTTTGAATGCNGCTANTATATCGTTTCCAACATTTCTTGTTCGTACTGTACTGCCTCTAGCAATACCTATTGTTTCAGCTACTGAATGACCAGCTANATCATTTGTTGTTGATAATTTCATNCTTAAATATATAAAAATTCTGTAATTAATCTTTTTNCAAAGGTTTGTTTTACAANCATTTTCTTTTATAAATTTGCACACTTAATCTCGGGGTGTAGCGTAGCCCGGTTATCGCGCCTNNTTTGGGANNAGGAGGTCGCAGGTTCGAATCCTGCCACCCCGACATATTTTTAGTAAGGTCGCGTAGCTCAGCTGGATAGAGCATCTGCCTTCTAAGCA
>NZWZ01000039.1 GCA_002701745.1 Flammeovirgaceae bacterium | reverse complement strand
GACTTTGATGCCGCCGAGATGCTAACTAAATAATAGATGTGCTTAAAGCCTTAAAAAACATTGGACCAGGCCTTATTGTAACATCTGCCTTTATTGGTCCAGGAACAGTTACACTTTGTATTTTATCAGGAATTGAATATGGATATTCTCTATTGTGGTGTATAATATTTTCAATTATAGCTACATGTTATCTTCAGGAAATCAGCTCAAGAATTGGTATAATATCTAGAAAAGGTCTTAGTGAAATCTTAATAGATATTGAAAATAATATTATAAGAAAAATAGCAATTGCATTTATTTTTCTTTCTCTATTTATTGGGAATTCTGCTTATGAGTCTGGAAACATAAGTGGAACCTCTATGGGTTTAGAGACTTTTATTGGCGTCTCAACAATTAGTTTATTCAATCTAGATTTAAATTTGAATCCAATAATTATAGGTATTATACTTATTTTAATTGTTGGAAATGGAAATTATAAGGTTTTTGAGAAATTTTTAATATTTCTAGTTTCAATGATGAGTCTTACATTTATTTTCCTAGCAATTATTTCAAAACCTAATATAAATGACTTATTTAATGGTTTAATTCCTTCCGTCAATAATAATAACTTTATTTACGTAATTGGTCTTATTGGAACAACTGTAGTCCCATATAATCTATTTCTTCATTCATATGTTTCAAAAAACAAGTGGAAAAGAAAAGAAGACCATAAAAAATCTATTTNTGATACAGTTATTTCAATAACAATTGGAGGAATAATTTCATTGTCAATTATTATTACATCTGCATCAATGCAAANTTTAATTAATCCTATTGAGATTAAAAATGCGGTAGATTTAGGAAANCAACTCACTCCNATTCTTNGNAGTTTTTCAAAATATTTTATATCAATTGGATTGTTCTGCGCTGGAATAACTTCATCANTAACTGCACCTATNGCTACNTCATATGCTCTTTCAGGAATTTTCAAATACAAACCAAAATGGGAAGATCCTTCATTCAAAAAAGTATCTTATTTAATTATAATTATTGGAGTAATNTTTTCNTCTTTNAGTTATAAACCTATTATTATTATAAAGTTTGCACAATTTATNAATGGAATGTTTCTACCTCTAATTGCCGGGTTTCTTATTTGGTCTATAAATAAGAAAAAAATAATGGGTGCTTATACTAATTCAAAAACATATAANTTATTGGGTATTTTTATATTAATAATTTCTTTNTTTATAAGTTATAGAAGCCTGACATTATTATGACAAAAANAGTAGATATAAACTGTGATATGGGAGAATCCTATTATGAAAATATAATAGGAAACGATNGTAAAATAATGAAATATGTCACTTCATGNAATATAGCATGCGGATTTCATGGTGGTGATCCAAATACAATAAGATCAACTGTAGAATTAGCTATNAATAATAAAGTAAATATAGGTGCACACCCTTCATATTTTGATTTAGAGGGNTTTGGNAGAAGAAAAGTTTCTCTAAAANCTAATGAATTAGAGTCAATAATACTATATCAAGTATCAGCATTAAAAGGTATTACTGAAACTTATGGTGTCAAGCTTAATCATGTNAAACCACATGGGGCACTGTATAATATGGCGACTATTGATGATAATATTGCNGAAGTTATTGTTTTAGCAATAAAAAAAATTGATCCAAACCTAAAATTGTATGGACCTTCAAAAATGAATTGGAAAAAAATCTCAGAAAAACATGGAATTAAATATGTATCAGAGGTTTTTTCAGATAGAAACTATAATGAAGACCTAACTTTAGTCGATAGAAAAAATGAAAATTCTATGATTACCAGAGTAGAAAATTCGATTGAACATATTTCAAGGATGCTGTACGAAGGAAAAGTGAAAACAATAAACAATAAATTAGTTGATATAGATGTTGAAACCATATGTATTCATGGTGATCAACCTAATGCACCAATTTTTGCTAAAAAAATATTTAACAAATTTCAATCAAATATTAAAAAATGATAGATATAATTCCATCAGGAGATTCTATTATAATATTAAAAGATTTAAAATATCCGCAGAGCTCTATAATATCAAAGGAAATTGAAAAATTAAATTTACCAGAAGTTGAAGACGTAATTACTTTAAAAAGCTCAATAGGAGTCATTTTCAACCCATTTAAAATAAAATCTGATAGACTAATTAAAAAAATTCAAGGAATAATAAAAGACCATAAAATAAAACAAAAGCATAAGTTTAAAACTTGGAAAATACCAATATGCTATGATGAAGAGTTTGCAATTGATATACAAGAAATATCTCATTACACTAAACTAGATTTTGAACAGATAAAACAAAAACATTTAAATAAGTCTTATGATGTCCAAATTATTGGATTTTTACCTGGTTTTTTATATTTGGGAGACATAGATAAATCTTTAAATGTTCCAAGGAAAAATACTCCTAGAACATCAATACCTGAAGGATCAGTTGCTATTGCAGGAAATCAGACAGGAATATATAATATTAATAGTCCAGGTGGTTGGAGCATTATAGGAAAAACACCTTTAAAACTATTCGATAAATNTAAAATTCCACCAATAGATATTAATCAAGGAGATAAAATTATATTTCATGAAATTAAAAAAGAGGACTTTAAAAATTACTGATTTTGAAAAATACTATTGAGATTTTGAGAGAAGGTGTTTATACATCAATACAAGACTTAAGAAGAACAGGATTTAAAAAATATGGTGTACCTAAAAGTGGGCCTATGGATGAATATTCTCATATTCTAACAAATTGGTTATTAGATAAAAAAATAATATCAGAGCTATTAGAGATAACATATTATGGACCTAAAATTAAAATAAACTTTGATACTAAAATTGCATTATATGGATCCAAATGTGAGGTTAAATTAAATAACAATAAAATAGAAACTGGAAAAACAATCTCCATAAAAAGTGGTGATGTTCTCGATATAAAAAAATGTATTAATGCAAATAGAGTATATCTTGGATTTTCTGCTAAAATGAAACTTAAAAAAACATTTAATAGTAAGTCCACATATGACAAAATTCAAATAGGTGGTCTTAACGGAAAAAAATTATTAAAAAATGACATAATTGAGTTTGATCAATTAAAAAATTGTAAAAGCAAAAAAATTCCTTCTTCTTTTATGAGATTTAATAATGAAAATATGATTATAAGAGTCATAAAAGGAATACATTTTGATAGAGTTAATAATTTTGATAATGAAGATGAAATAAAATTCAAAATTTCTCCAAATAGTGATAGAATGGGCTTAAGATTGATTGATTATAAAATAAAACTAAATGATTACAGTGAAATTGAGAGTACAGTAGTAACTAAAGGAAGTATACAAATACCAAAAGATGGTAATCCAATAATATTAATGAGTGATTCTCAGTCAACAGGCGGTTATCCAATATTTGGGAATATTTGTAAGATTGATATCTCAAAATTATCTCAAGTCAAACCGAACCAAAAGATAAAATTTAAATTTATATCTTTAAAAGAATCAAATAAGTTAATCGAATACGAAAAGGAAAAATTCAAATCTAAGTTAAATCTTGACCTTTCATCCTAGTTTATCTTTTAATAAATTAAATTCTATTTTTAATTCCTCAAGTCTATCATAAGCATCTTTTCCAGGTTTTTGATCTGCCCTACTTAACATAGACTGAAGGTATCTAATTTGGTCAATGAGCATAGGTTGCATATAGGTACCTTCTTTTGTATTAAGTTCTTTATCTAAGGAAATAAGCTTTTTGTTTTTTGGTTTTTTCTCAAGCATTTTAGAAACTCTGTTTTCAAAAAGTCTAACATCTGTCATAAAGTCCCTTATTTCAAGTAATAATCTCTCTTGTTCTTTATATATATCATAAGTGATATCTTTTATTCTAGGATCAGGAATTATNTCCATATTTTGTGTGTAAGAATTATCGTCAATCGTTAAAATAATTTTATATTTTCCTGGTTTAACCAAAGGCCCATTCCTATATGAAAATCTTGTGTTTTTATTCCATGATCCCCTATGTCTCATATCCCACGTAAATCTATTTAAACCTTTGTTATTAGAAAGGTTACTACTTGAGATGTAAGTAAATTCATTAGTAGACATCTCATAACTTTCAATTTTTTCATTTTGAACTCTTGATTTATAAGAATTAATTAAATTATCATTCATATCCATAATCTGAATAGAAATTTCTTCAACTGATTCACTAACCACTTTATAGTCAATTATAACAGAATTTTGAGGATAAGAAACGTGATTACTTGATGAAGGTCTATATCTATACCTAATAGTGTTAGTAATTGGATAAAGAATATCTTCATTTTTATTATCAAAATTCCTTAGAATATCAATATTATCCATAATCCAAAAAGATCTACCCATAGTAGATAAAACAACATCATTTCTATGAATTTTGATATCAGTAATAGGAGTTACAGGTAAATTTTGTTGAAATGAATTCCAAGTATTTCCATCATCAAAAGATATAAACATTCCAAATTCTGTTCCTGCAAAAAGTAACCCTTCTCTTTTTGGATCTTCCCTAAGAACTCTTACNGGATGATCACTTGGTATTCCTTTCGTTACAAGATCCCATGAGTTACCTTTATCATATGTCCTATAAATATATGGTTTCCAATCACCAAGCTGATACCTTAATATAGTAACAAATGCTTTAGAAGAATTATGAGTAGAAGGTTCAACAGAATCAACCCTTCCACCTTTAATATTTATATTTGGCGTCACATTTTTCCAATTTTTACCACCATCAGAGGTGACATGTACTGGCCCATCATTAGCACCGACCCAAATCAATCCTTTTTCAATTGAAGACTCTCTAACAGAATAAATAGTACTGTAAAACTCTTCACCAGTAATATCTCTTGTTATTGGAGAACCAGATATAACTTGTTTGTCAGATTCAAAAGCAGTTAAATCTGGAGAAATAGTTTCCCATGTTACTCCTTCATCTTTTGTGACATGAAGATACTGTGAGGCATGATAGATGACATCTGGATTATGAGGTGATACATGAATAGGAGAAACTCTCTGAAATCTATATTTAAGATCTTTAGGATTATGGCCATACATATTAGATGCACCTACATAATACTGTTTTTCTTGACCAGTAGCCTTATTAAAAACCCCAAATCTTCCCTTACAATTTGAATAAACAATATTTGGATTTCCAGGTTTTGGCACTGCAGGTCCAGTTTCACATCCACCTGTATTTGTAATATAAGCATTTGGTCCAGCTTGAAGACCATAAGGAGGTAAACTAGGTACAGATACTGTAGAGTAGTTATCTTGCTGACCACCATATAGCCAATAAGGATATTGATCATCAACCTCTACTTGATATATCTCCGCTGTTGGTTGATTAAATTGAGTAGACCATGTTTTACCAGAATTAAAAGTGATATTTGCTCCACCATCATTAGACTGTATCCAAACTGATGTATCATTTGGATTTATCCATATATCATGATTATCTCCATGAGGAGTAGAATATGACTTCCAAGTCTTTCCAGCATCTTTAGAAATCATAAACCTATTTGCACTTGAGTATAAAATATCTGAATTAAGTGGGTTTGATTCTACATTTAAGTAGTAAAATGGTCTATTAACAAGTTCTTCTCTATTATTCATATGTTTAAAAGTTTCTCCCCTGTCCTCTGATTTATATAATCCTCCCTTATCTTCAGATGCCTCAACCATAATATATAATCTATCAGGATTTGATTCAGATACTGCAAAATCAATTTTACCTATATATTTACTTTCAAAACCCATATCTATTTTCTTCCACGTCTTACCAGCATCAACTGACTTATATGCTCCTCCATTAGATGAACCACTGATTATTGTCCAGGGTTTTCTTTCTGCTCTCCAAGAAGCAGCATATATAGTATTTGGATCATCAGGAGCAAATTCTATATCTACGATACCAATAGAGTCAGATAGGTAAAGTATTTTATCCCAAGATTTACCCCCGTTAGTACTTTTATAAAGACCCCTATCTTGACTATTTTTAAATGGCTGACCTATTGCAGCTACATATATGGTATTAGGATCATCAGGATGAATTTCTACTGCACCAATTTGACCAACATTTTCTAAACCAATATGATCCCATGTTTTACCAGCATTAACTGACTTATATATTCCTTTACCAACAATAATATTTGATCTTAATCCATCTGAACCTGTTCCTACATAAACTATATTAGGATCATTCTTATAAACATTTATAGCTCCAATTGAAGGTGATTTAAAGTACCCATCTGAAATATTATACCAATTATTTCCATAATCTGTTGTTTTCCAAACTCCTCCTCCAGTTGTACCCATATAGAATACGTTTTTTTGAGAATCAACTCCATGAACAGAAGTAACTCTACCACCTCTGGTTGGTCCTACGTTTCTATATTTTAGATTTTTAATTGTTTCTTTAAAATCATTATTAGAGTAGTTTTTATTAGCATTTGATTCAAATGACAAATAGAAAAATAGAATAAGTATTAAAAGGTTTTTCATGTTATTTTATTAATTGTTCATAAACTGCGTTAGTAATCATTATATCTTGTACTGCCACCCCAGTTAAGTCTGCAACAGTAATTTCTTTGTTATTTCTCCTAACTTTTTTATTAGAGTCTATTATTTCACCAAGTTCAATTAGATTTTTTTCTTTAATCAGGTTTTTATCAAGAGCTTTTTTTGTTTCTCCCCTTTCTAAACATTGAGAAATACTATCTACCACCACTGCATCTGCGATATTTAATATTTCAGGATCTAATTCTCTTTTCTCTGGTGTATCAGATCCTATAGCAGTTATGTGAGTTCCTTTTTGTATGTCTTTCCTATTAATAAGACTTTCATTAGCATTTGTTGTGGTGACAATTAAATTTGATTTTTTACATAACTCGCTTGAGTTACTCACTTTCTCTACATTGAATCCTAATAAATTCATATCATTAATATACTTAGAAATTTTTTCTTTACTTCTTCCTAAAACAAACACTTCCCTACAATTAGTTACTAATTTTAAGAACTTTAATTGCATTTTAGCTTGAATCCCAGTTCCAACTACTCCAATACCTTTAATTTGTGTTGGAGCAATGTATTTTGCACAAATGGCTCCAGCAACTGCTGTTCTAACATTCGTTAAATGACCTTCATCATGTAGGACACACTTTAGGTATCCAGTTTTACTATCGAACATAACCATAACACCATGACTTGATGATAGACCTAAATTCTCATTTTTAGAGAACCCTGATGCTATTTTCACTACATAATTATCGTGACTTTTTATATATCCATATTTTATGTGAACATCCCCTGGAGGGTTTTCAAAAAGTAGTTCACCAACAGGGGGAACAATAGCATTTCCTCTTGAATATTCAACAAAACCCGTTTCAATTGACTCAATTAAATCTATTTTNTCAAGACATTTTAATATTTGATCTTTTGTGTAAAATTTAGTTTTCATAGAATTTTATTGAGAGTATCTTTTCCAATATTTCCACCACAAATTACAATTGCAACATTTTTATTATGTAATTGAGATTTCATCTTAATAGCTGAAGCAATGGCAACTGCAGCAGAACCTTCAATAATCATATTATCCATATTTAACGAATTTTTTATTTGCAATGCTATCTCATCCTCAGAAACTAAGCAGTAATCATCAATAAGTTGATTACACATATCAAAAGTAATAGAANCCTCTTCAACACCTCCAGCAGANCCATCTGAAAGTGTATCTTTAGATTCTGAGTTNACAATTTTTCCTTCATTTAATGAATTAATCATAATAGATGAGTTTTTTGGTGAACATCCAATAACTTGAATATTTGGATTTTTTGATTTGAGATGAGAGGCTACCCCAGATATTAGCCCACCGCCACCAACAGTAATAAATACTACATCTATATCATTATTATCCTCTAATATTTCAACACCTATTGTACCTTGACCTGAAATAATATCAAGATCATTATATGGTGAAACAAAATTAAAATCGTATTCTTTTGAAACTCTTATCGCTTCATTTTCAGCATCTAAACAATCATCACCAAATTTTACAACTTTTGATCCGTAGGACTCAATGTTTTTAACTTTTGATTTTTTTACATTTTTAGGAACATATATAGTTCCTACCATTTTTTTTTGAGACAATGCATAAGAAACTGCAGCTCCATGATTTCCAGAGGATGCAGCTACCACATTCTTTGTGTTTTTAATACTTAATATCTTATTTAATGCCCCCCTNGCTTTAAATGATCCTGTTTTCTGAAGATTTTCTAATTTTAAAAAAATATTTGAATTTATTTCATTAGATAATCTTTCTGAAAATAATAATGGTGTTCTAACAATATGATTTTTTATGTTTTCTAGTGATTCAACAGAGGAAGGAATTGAAAAATTCATTATCAAGAAAACTTTGAGTTTTTAGTTTTCTTCAATTTTTTAAATGGAATGAGTAATAGATTAGTAAAAGAATCAATTTTGCTGTCATTAATATGAGTATCTATCCCGTATACTAATGATTTTGAATCGTTTACAAATGTATATGTTCCAAAAATTCTATCCCAAATAGAAAAAATATTTCCATAATTAGAATCAGTCAATGGTTGTTTGTAATGATGATGAACCTTATGCATATTGGGAGTAACAAATAAATATGAAATTATTCTATCCAGATTTTGTGGTAAACTAATATTAGCATGAGTTANATGTGCAAATAAAACGGATAGACTTTGGTATAACATTACTATACCTATAGATGCACCAGAAACATAAACACCTAAAATTGTAAATAAAATTCTAAAAACTGTTTCTCCAGGGTGATGCCTTAGCCCAGTTGTAACATCAACATTTTTATCACTATGATGAATTACATGAAATTTCCACATCCACGGAACTTTATGCTCAACAAAATGAACTAGGTAAGCTCCTACCAAATCAAGTATTAGTAATGAAATTATAACTTCCACAAAAAGAGGAAGTTCAAAAAAATGAATTACTCCAAANTGAAACTCATTAACTATTTCAGTTGATTTTAATAATAAAAATGCAAAACNAAANCCAATTATTGCTGTTGTAGTTGTAAATAATAGATTTAGAAAAGCATGCCTACCCTTCTTATAATTAAAAGAGTAAAGTGGAATTATACCTTCAAGAATCCAAAATAAAACTATTCCTCCTAGAAGAATTGATGTTCTAAAAACTAATGGAACATCAGCAAAAAAGTCAATTATNACATTCATTATATAGATCTTATTACTTCAAAGGTTTTATCTATTTCTGATTTTTGATTATAAATATGTACCGAGTGTCTCATTAATTCTTTTCCTACAGATCTTGGTTGAAGTCTTTCCTTTTCCCATAGAGTTTTCTGTAACTCTGGTCCAGTTAGTCCTTCTACCTTATATGTAGTTAAACCAGCACATAAACTTTCATTGTGAGATGAAACTATTTCAACATTATCTAATTGTTTTAATCCATCTCTAAGATATTTTCCTAACTCTTTAACTCTACCTAACCATCTTTCTTTACCAATCATATTAAAAAAGTCTATTGATGCTTCTAATCCAATTCTGAGAGATGGATTTCCAGTTCCTGACTGTTGTAGGCTAAAACCTTTATCATCTTGATTATCCCAGTTATAACTAGAAAGTGTNGGCCATATATCTGCTGANATTTTTTCATCTAAATATAAAATTCCACTACCNGGTGGAGAGAGAAGCCATTTNTGAAGACTTGAATAATATGCATCACACTTTAAATCNTTTAAATCTANATCAATTTGACCNACAGCCTGAGCTCCGTCAATAACCGTAAAAATNCCTTTAGATCTAGCAAATTCACAAATTTCTTTTACAGGCATNACTGTTCCGTAAACAGAAATGATATGAGGTATTGCAATTACTTTTGTATTTTTTGTAACCNGACCTATCACCGAATCAATAATTTCTTGTTTATCNTTTGCTGGAACAGGCATGACTGCTTGTTTATANATTATTCCTTTTCTTTTAGCTAATTGTTTCCATGCGGCNTATCCTCCNCCATGNTCTTGATCTGTATTTATAACCTCGTCACCTTTTTTAAGATCTAAACCGTGNGCAACNAAATTCATTCCAAAAGTNGCATTTTGAATAAGAGATAATTCTTTAAAGTTACAGTTTANTAGCTTACCTAATTTTGTTCTGATTGACTCGTATGGATCATATCCTGANAATAAATTAGGNCCTTCNCCTTTATANTCTGTCTTTGCCCCATTTATTCCATTATTTCTCATATCTGAAATAACAGCNTTAAGAACATAGTTNGATTGAACTCCTAANGTTCCNTTATTGAAATANGTATCATTTTTATCAGTTGGGAATANATTTCTCACTTCAGACCAGTATGTTTGNTCAGAATTATCTAAATATCTTGATATATCTTCTAAAGATTGGTTTTCNCTAGATTTANTGATAAATCCTAAAGCTGGTATAGATGATACTCCGAGAGCTGTATTTCTAAGAAAATTTCTTCTTGAATTCTTCATTAATTAAATATAATATTTTAGANAATAAAAGNGAGATTTTCTCAAAAGAAACTTAGTATATACTTTAATATACTATCTTAAACAAAGTATACCGGGAAAGGTCATTTTATTTGAAGGAAATTTTGAAATTCTTTAAAGGTTCGAGTCCCGTCCATCCCGCTTTTTTGAATACTTTTTATACTTTTTCTGGCACCATCCTCTCAACTGGCCAGTCATCTGAGTAACCTGATTTCCAATCATTTGACAAAATCTCTTCGTCTGAAAATAAACACTGATCAAGTTCCTGTCTAATTTTTTCCTTATCCATTTCTTGACCAATAAATACAATTTCATTTTTTCTATCTCCAAATTTCTTATCCCAGTCTTTTTCTATTTGCTTTTGATTTTCAAGAAAAGGTAAATACTTCATCCTCTCATGAAATAGCATACTAGCCCACCATACTCCTGCACCCTCTGCTTTTAAAGAACCTCCTGCCTGACTCCAAACTAATGCCTGATCTGGCCTCGAGGCTAACCAAAAAAGTCCTTTACTCCTTATAATTGAAGCAGGAAACTTATTTTGTAAATAATCCCAAAATCTAACAGGATCAAATGGTTTTTTCGATCTATAAACAAATGAAGAGATACCATATTCCTCAGTCTCAGGTGTATGTTCATCCTTCTCAAGTTCTTCCATCCACCCTGCACTCTGCTCTGCTTCTTCGAAATTAAATAAACCTGTGTTTAAAATTTCTTTAGGGGTTACTTTACTATAACTTGTTTCAATAATTTTTGCTGATTGATTTAATTTCTTAATAGACGCTCTGAGTAGACCTAGATGTTCATCTGTAACCAGATCTGTTTTATTTAGAATTATAACATTAGCAAACTCAACCTGGTCAGTCAATAAATTAACAATTGTCCTAAAATCATCCTCTATATCAGTTAATTCTCTGTCTACGAGAGTTTCAGGACTACCAAAATCTTTAAAAAAGTTAAAGGCATCAACTACTGTAACCATAGTATCGACATAACTGAACCTTGACAAATCAATACCATTTTCTTCATCAATAAATGAAAATGTTTGAGCTACTGGAATAGGTTCACTTATTCCCGTACTTTCAATAAGCAGGTAATCAAACCTATCTTCTTTAGCTAACCTCTCAACTTCAATCATTAAATCTTCCCTTAGAGTACAACAAATACAACCATTACTCATCTCAACTAACTTTTCCTCAGTACGAGAAAGAGTCTTCTCATTTTTTATAAGCTCAGCATCTATATTCACCTCGCTCATGTCATTGACTATAACAGCAACCTTGAGATCTTCTTTATTATGTAGTATGTGATTTAATAAAGTGGTTTTTCCAGCTCCAAGAAACCCACTCAAAACGGTAACAGGTAATTTTTTCTTCATGAAGTTATTATTGAAATTTTTAAGATGCAATTATAAAAAAAAATAATAATAAAATGAGATAACATTAATTTTCAATAAAAATATTCGGTCGTCCTTTTGGTCGCCCTAACTTTAAAATCATTAAATTTGTTCTAAAAAGAGCGATTGTGCGAGTCCCGTCCATCCCGCTTTTAAATTATCAATATCATTTCAAATTATTAATATATCACTTCAAGTCAATCTTTAGTTGCTTCGCTATATTTAATGATCAAATTCTAAAATATTCTTTCTAGATTTAATAACAAAAAAAATCAGTTTAAAGAAGTAAATGAGAAATCTATTTAAATTATTCATAGTAATCCTCTTATTTTCATGTAAGAACATCGATGAAGAAATTTATATAGACAAACCTCAAGATGCTATTGTGTCGGCTTTTTTTGGACTTGATAATGTACTTCCAAGTCTATTTTTATGTAATCAACTAGGAGGCCAATTAGATGGTATGCCTGTTAATTTTAAATTCCCATTAGATGTATCCAGTTTATCGGAAACTGATTTTGAAGTTTTAGATAGCCTTGGAAATATACATACCCCTATGTGTGTTTCTTTAGGCCCAGCTAATGAAAACGGAGAAAATCGAACTGTGCTACTATTAGGAGAATTTGGTACCCCTATTACTAATCCACCTGTTGAAGTAAGAGTTGTGGGAGATTTATTTACAACTGATACTTTTTCTGGAGAGTCCGCTTGTTCAGAAATCATAAATCTAAATGGAATCACTACCTCGAATGTTATTCCGCTTGCTGAAGGTCCGAGTTTATTCTTTGCCCAAAGAATTGAAGGTAATCTGAATGAATGTAATTCGGGATCACAAACGATTCAAGTTGCTTGGAATGGTGGAGTTACACCGTATATAAGTGGTGATACCGAATATGACTTATTTGAGTATTATATTGGCTATTCTGACAGTTCTGGAGTTCTAATACCGCATACACCTATTTCGATAGCAGATATATACGATAATGACAACTTTCACCAACTTTGTTTTTCTACAAGTGATGACATTGTTAAAATTTCAATGATGGCTAACACGGTTGAAGATCCCAACCACGACCCAAATTTATACAGCGAAATTAGTTTTAGTTCCTGCACTCCTTAGACAAATAATGGATTAAGAATTTTTTCAAGCTCCACATATATACTCTTGTAAATATTAATTGAAACCTAAATATGATATTTCTGTATACTCTAATTATAATGGAATATCTTTCAATTCAGCAGGCAATAAAACACGTTAGAAAGAAGTTTAAGGTACCAGATAAATGGAGAGGCAGTCACCAAGAAAATACAGTTAGTTCTCAAGAAAAATATAATTCAGTGAGGAAGGTAAAGGTTAGTAATTCGCTACTCGGTCTTATAACTAACTTAGGTGATAAAGGCGTTATCAAGACAAGGAAAACCAGAGGAATGTTTTTCTATAATGTAGATGACTTAAACAAAGTATTTTCTGGGTGGGATAAAATGCGAAAAATGAAGGTTAAGGTAGAATTTAAGAATATTTCTCCTCAATTTAAGGACGAGGCTATGAACAGGATTAAGAAGAGGATGATCATGATGACTGACATAGGTATCTCAAAATATCAGGTAGTAGAAGATAAACTATTCAAATACTATGGTAAGAATAAAGTAAAATGCAGCTCTTTCTAACTTAGAAAGGTAAAATAGTCAATTATTTGTCATAGTTATCATAAAGATATAGAGGTAAAGCCAATGAGAATCCAACAAGAGAAGCTAAAAGATATTTCCAAATACTGAGACCATTTCTAACTTTCTGGTAGATCAGGAAGGCAAGAAACGAAAAGTAAGCGACAGTAATATCCCACGTTATCATAGATGTCGGAGATGATGAGTAGATTTCACTAATAAAAAAATCCATTGTCGGTGTATCAGAAATTAAAAAAAGATATAACTGATAATAAGGTAAAATCACTCCTAAAGCACAAAGAACAAAGAAAATAGTTTTCATAATATAAATGTTTAGTTAAAATTAAAGCTATTAATTACAAAACAATTAATCAACTTAATATTCTTACGAGAATCAATTTATTATGGTAGGAAAAAAAGTAAAATGAGAAAAAAAACAAAAAATGAAAAATAAATATTTATTGAAATTATAAGATTTTTCTTATTCATAAAAGATTGATAAAGATATTGGTTCAACAAACCCAAAAAGAACCAAGTTACATAGTTGAAAAGTAGATTTTTATCATAAAAGTACCAAAAATCAATATTTCCTGAAACTTGTTCCATAACAAAATCAAGAACCAACATTAAAAAAGAACCAAATAATATGGATAAAAATTTATTTTTTGAAAATATATAATGAGATATATTTCCGCATGAAATAGTTAAAACAAACCAATTTAACCCAATTACTAACGGTACTCCGAAAATTAGTGGAGCTAAATTATTACCATACTAATATGAACCAAATAATAT
>NZWZ01000038.1 GCA_002701745.1 Flammeovirgaceae bacterium | reverse complement strand
TAATATCAGCTCAATTAATAGTATGCTTATAGAGAGTTCTGTTCCTTATATATCAAAAGGTCAGTAGGTAGATGACTAGATTTTTTTTCTTATTATCTTTTTTAGTTTTCTCTTTTTCACTCCAATCACAGAGTGTTAAGAAAGCCTATAAACTTTATGAGAAGGGAGACTTTCTAAAGTTTAAGGAGATCCTTGAGAAGATGGATGAGAAATCTGTAGAGACATCAGGAAAATATTTTTTATATTCTCTCCTCTACCTTCAGAATCTAGATAATAGAGATGATATTGACTCATCTTATTCTTACATAAAAAGATCTAAAGATCTATTCCCAAATGAGCTTACTAAGGAGAGAGAAGAACTTGAAGAGCTTGGTATATTTATGGCTTCATTAGACTCCATCAAGTCAGTAATTGATTCTCTTGAATTTAATTTTGTCAAAGAAATCAATTCTATTTCAGAATACAGGAAATATATGAGGGACCATAGAAGCTCTAAGTTTTATGATCAAGCCCAAAGAAATTGGCATACTCTTGAGTTTGAAATTGCTTCTAATATTAATACTTGGCAGTCTTATTTGGAGTTTGTGAAAAACTTCGAGGACGCAGAAGACTTTTTGTTAGCAAAGTCATTGTATGAAGAGTTATTATTTAAAGATAAAACATCAGATAGAAGTTTACAGTCATTTGAAAAGTTTCTTAATGATAACCCAGAAACACCTTACAGAGATTCATTGGAGTTGATGATATTTAACTTTTACGGACAAAGTAATGATATTAAAAAAATTAAAAGATTTATCTCTAAATATCCAAATAGTGAGCATCTTCATTATGCCTTAAATATTCTATATCACTCTAGTGATAGAGATTTCTCAGCTTTCCAAAATATAGAATTGGGTAAGAATTTTAAAGACTCATTATTGGCTATTTCTAAAATAGATAATGAAAATCTATTNGGAGTTTACGAGGATGATAAAATTTATTTTATNAATGAGAAAGGAGAAAAAATTATAAGTGGNCAAGCCGAACTAATNAATAATAATATTNTATGTTCCTTCTCTGACTCAGATTTTTTTATTCTTGAAGAAGNTNAAAANNTAAAAATTCTTAATAGACANTTTAATATAATATATTCTGGTCCAGTCGCAAATTACATAGAGGANATCGGAAAAGGNCTAATAAAAATTTTATATGATAANGGAGTNGACATTGTACATAAATCCGGTAAAATAGTTTATAGNGGTGAGTATAATGATGCGTATCTNGTTGATGATCGATTTATATTATTTGAGAGTGAAGAGAAATATNCATTATNTACATTTCTTGGTGAGAGNGTATTTGACTTAATTTTTTATGACGTATTTCAAGAGGGCTCATTTATNTTATTTGAAAATGAAGAANGAAAACTTTTTGTNACNACAAGTGATAAACTTGATGAAGATATCTTGAANCTTAGCCCTAAAGCTAGTTTTATATATGANGATTATGAGTATTTTGATNNTNATAATATNCTTCTNTTTTCNNAAGAGAAGGAGGANCTTTTAAATTCTGAAATGANTTATATTATATCTCCAGACNCNCANNTTATTGAAAAAAATTCTTTNGGTTGGACATCNTCATCTGATTTTGGTATTAGAATAGTTACTGATCAATTATCTATNCCTTTCTCAACATTATATGATGANATAATNTTTTCTGAAAAATATTTTNTTGGAAAAAGAAATGATAGATGGGANGTAAGAGATATNNTAAAAGATTCTGTTTTATTTGNNAATATAGATTCTGTNTNNAGTATTATTGACTCGGTTTTATGGTATCGAGATGAGATGAAAGAATCCATTCTTTTNCCAAACGCTAGAGAAATTATATTAGATGGTAATTATAGTTTTAATGTCNTNACCNCAAAATTTGGAACNAAGAAATACATTAAAATTCAGACTGGAGAAGAAGATTATATNGTTGATATGAATGGTANTAAACTTCCTGCNGCTGAATATTATTATACGGTTGAGAAAGGAAATACATTTAGTTTCCTNTCNAAAAAATTNAACATTTCTCAGTCTGAAATAATGANGATGAACAATAAAAAAAATAAGAGNTTACTTGTAGGGGAAAAACTNAANGTNAGAGGNTATGTNCCNAGCNCGGTTATATCAGATTCACTATTTTTAATTGAGTTCAATGGAAAAAAAGGAATATCTGACACTGAAGGTAAAATAGTTTTGGAGCCAGTATATGATGGTATTACTAACTTATCAAAGTATAATATAATTCTTATTAAAGATGAGNAATTTGGCAACTATAATTACTCAGATAAAAAATTGATCTCACCACAATTTTCAAGTGTAATTCAGCCAATTGGAGATATCTATTACAAAGTAAAATATGATAATTTATTTGGAATGATAGATAAAGAAGGAAACCAAATACTAAGTGGAGTGTATGATGATATNAGGTACTGGTCCGACTCTTTATTTATAGTATCTGAAAATAAAAGATCTTCTTTATTTAATCCTAGAAGTTTAGAGAAGATTATTGACTTAGTTAGTTATTCATTTGTTAGTAATGAAAACAAGGACTTAATTTTAACCCAAACGGAGGAAGGATATGGTATCTATTCTTCCTCTTACGGAGAAATATTAATAACTGCATACAATTCTATAAAAAGTTATAAACTTAATGGAAGATTTTACTTCTTAGCAAAGAGAGAGATATCTGAGGCAAACCTTNTAATTAACTTACTCATTAATGAAAGAGGAGAAATAATTTTGAATCAGGCTCTAAATTTTAATGACCTTTCTATTGTTTCTTGTGATTAAATAATTCTCACATTTTTTTAAATTATTTATATTTTTAAATTGATCATTATTTATATATTTAGATTATAATATAAATNTTTAATCTTCCAATTATGAAAAAACTTAAATTTCCTCTATTACTNATATCTTTCTTTTTCTTTTCAGAAGCATTTTCTTATGATAATATAAAAAAGGATAAAAAAACTATCATTAATTCCATTGANTCTCAAAAAGATAGACTTATTGANATTAGTGATAATATCTGGGAAGCTGCTGAGCCAGCTCTATTNGANTTTAAATCTTCAAAATACTTATCTGATTATGCTGAGGAAAATGGATTTAGAGTGACTAGGGGAGTTGCAGAAATACCAACTGCTTTTGTTGCTGAGTTCGGATCAGGAAAGCCAGTAATTGGTATACTTGGTGAGTTTGATGCAAATCCTGGAATATCTCAAAAAAAACAACCAACTAAAGAGCCTTTGGTTAAGGGAGCTGCTGGTCATGGGTGTGGTCACAATTTATATGGTACAGGAAGTTTAGGTGCAGCAATTGCAATTAAAGAAATGATTGAGTCTGGAGAAATTTCCGGAACTATAAGGTTTTATGGGACACCTGCTGAAGAGACAATTTTTGCAAAGGTATGGATGGTGAGAGCTGGTTTATTTGATGATGTAGATGTGTGTATGGACTGGCATCCATCTGATGAGGTTGAAGCGGCTACTCAGAGCAGCAAGGCATTAGTAGACTTTAGGCTAAGATTTTTTGGGGATGCATCCCACGCATCTGGAGATCCATGGAATGGAAATAGTGCAGTAGATGCTATGGAATTGTACACCACTGGTCTAAATTATTACAGGGAACACGTGAGACCTACTGCAAGAATTCACTATGATATCGAGAAAGCTGGGGATGTTGTAAATGTTGTTCCTGACTTTGCTCAGATCTGGACTAGGTTAAGGGAAAATGATAAAGAAAATGTTAACATCTTATACGAGAGAGCAAAGAAAATTGCTGAGGCAGCATCTATGATGGCCAATGTAGATTACGAGATGGAACTTATCTCAGGTATTTACGAGATAATTCCAAATAGATTTGGAGCTGGAATAATTCAAGAGAATATAGAGTCACTAGGAGAAATCAAGTATACCGAAGATGAGATTAATTATGCAAATACAATTTTGAAGGAAACAGGNAAAGAACTTAAAGGAATTGATTCTAAGATTAGACCAATTCGTCCCACGCTCCCAGCTCAGGGAGGATCTACTGATGTTGGTGATGTGAGTCAGATAGTGCCGGTTGTAAGAATGAGAGCCACAGCTGCTGCTAAAGATGGACCTTGGCACTCGTGGGCAGTTGTAGCATGTACAGGAATGTCAATTGGTCATAAAGGTATGATTTACGCGTCTAAAGCTCTGGCTATGACAATGCTGGATCTTTACAAAAATCCAAAATTAATTGACGGAGTTAAAAAAGAATTTACTGCTAGAAAGGGAGATANGGTATATGTGCCGCAGATACCTCCTGGACCACCTAAACTTATTGATTAATCATTTTTGANGTCATACTTCTTAGGAGCAAATAAGAAACCNAANGCTTTNGCTCCCTNTTTNGTATGTACTTTGTGATGTACGTAGTGGGCATTCATAATTCTCTTAAGATATGGGTTATTTGCTTTGAAGCTAATTTTAATTCTTCTGTGTACAATAATATCGTGAAAAACTACATAAGCAACTCCGTACAAAAATATTCCTATCCCAAAATATTTAAGGACTCCATATCCCTCATACGTGTACCCAAAATAGATAAGTATAATTGAAGGTATAGAGAATACTACTGCAAAAAGATCATTAACCTCGAGAAAGTGATCATGCTTTTTATGATGTGATTTATGCCAGCTCCACAGAAATCCATGCATAACATATTTATGTGTAAACCAAGCTACGCCCTCCATAAAAATAAATGTACCTAGTACAATAAGTATATTAATTAACATATTTTAAAATTCTAAAATTTTTTCTTTAACCTCTTCCATAAGCCACATTGGTGTAGAAGTTGCTCCACAAACACCTACCTTCTCATTACTTCCAAACCAATCCTTTTTCACTTCTTCCGAGGATGATACGAAATAAGAGTTCTCATTGTTTTTCTTACATACATTATATAAAGCATTACCGTTAGAAGATTTAGTTCCAGAGACAAAAATTACCTTGTCAAAGTTTGTAGAAAAATCTTGAAGCTGTGTATCTCTGTTGCTTACCTGTCTACATAAGGTATCATTTACGTTAACCTCAGTTCCGGTNCTTGTTAGTTTACTCACTATCTCATAGAATTTTTCTTTACTCTTTGTTGTTTGAGTATATAGAGTTAGAGATTTAGGTAAAGAGTCTAGATCAAGTTCTTTTATATCTTGAAAAACAATAGCATCCTTTCCAGTTTGTCCCATAAGTCCTTGAACTTCTGGGTGTCCATGCTTACCGTATATATAAATTTTTTCGTCTTTGTCGTGAGACTTCTTAATTCTATTCTGAAGTTTTAGAACTACTGGACANGACGCATCAATTAGAGTAATATTATTTTTAATTGCAAGATCATAAGTTGATGGGGGTTCACCGTGAGCCCTTATTAATACTTTTGCATCTTTCATGTTCTTAAGTTTATCATGATCAATTATCTCAAGGCCCATTTTCTCAAGTCTTTTAACTTCTCTGTCATTATGTACTATGTCTCCTAGGCAATAAAGCTCACCTTCTTCCTTAAGAATATCTTCAGCCATTTCGATAGCAAATTCAACGCCGAAGCAAAATCCAGATTTAGTATCGATGGTTACGTCTAATGATAACATAATGTAAAGTTACTGTTTAAGACTTAAATTTTTCGTAAAATGTTACATTCATAAGTAACAAAAGCATGCTATAGAAAAAATCTTCTATCGGAATAGTGATAAACCTAATAAATAAATTCTCATCATTGTTGTACCAAACTACTGGGTCGGTAAAAAAGTTAAAATCAAAATTTCCATCAGTAAGTATTCCATTAACAATAAGAAATGGAATTAAGTGGAAAAAATAAGAGATCAAAAAATTTGCGTGATAACCTCTTTTTTTCATGGTACTATAGATTAGAAATAATCCACAGAATAGAAAATTCCAAAACGTATAGCTTCTATCAATATTAAGGAGAGAAGTTATAATTAAAACAACTCCCAAACCCATGAGAATATTTCTTGATACATTATTATATCTGTCAAGGGTAAAAAAATATTTAACGCTCTCGTATATGAAAACACAGGAGAAAGGAATAATTATAAAAAACAGCCATTCCTCCACAGGGAGATAAAACAAATTAATATTTGACGTATGGACCTCACTAAATCCCCAAACTCCATTCTTTGTAAAAATTATATCCCAAACTATAAAAAAGGTAGCAGTAATAAATATTGATGGAAAAAGGTATTTAAATTTTGAGGCATATTTAAACCTTTTGTCCCATGACGCAAGTAGAGGAAAAGAGATTGTAAAAAGAAGTAATTGAAAGTATAATGTCACTTATAATGGATTGATATATGAAGACAAAAATATTATAAACTTTTTAAAGTTGGATACTCTTATTCTTTCCTCTTTCAATTTTTCTGCATCCAATAATTTTATTTTATTAAGTAACTCCCTGTAATAGTTATAGGAGAGATATACACCAGATCTTGCGACACTCGGAAGTTTTTTAATTCCTATAAGTGCATGGTTAAAATCTTTTTCGATATCCTCTTCAATCTCAATTTTTTCAGTAATTGAAAATGTATTATAATCTACTCCTGGGAAATAAACTCTTCCTCTCTCTTCATTATCACTTTTTATATCTCTCAAAAAATTAATTTTTTGAAATGCTGACCCTAAACTAATTGCATATGGCTCTAGCTGATTATATTTATCCTCGTTATCACAAAATACTTTAAGGCACATCAAGCCAACCACTTCAGCTGAACCGTATATATAATTTTTATACTCCTTAACCGAAAATTTTTTCATAGTCAAATCCATTCTCATGCTGTCGAGGAAAGCCTTTATATGGTTTTCTTCTATATTGAACTTATTAACTACCATCTGGAAGGAATGGAGCACAGGATTGGTGGAGAATTTATTTTTAATAGATTGAAAGGTATCTTTCTCGAACTCATCAAGCACCTTTTTTTTATCTAAATCATGAAATGTATCTACAATTTCGTCAGCAAAACGTACAAATCCGTAGATGTTGTAAATGTACTTATGAATACTTTTATGAAGAGTATTTATACCTAGAGAAAAAGAAGTACTATATTTTTTAGTAATTAATTCACTACAGTAATTACTTACCTGATTGTAAAGTTTGACTTCTCTATTCATACTAACCTCTACATTTACTCAAGATATTTAGCTTAAAATCACTGTCAGATTTCAGAATAGAAAAGAAAGATTCTATGTACTCGTTCACCCTAGAAAATTCTTTCTCATCAAGCTTGTCTTTAAATTCATTAAGAGTATTGAAAATATCTTCTTCTTTTGAAATATAAAATTTTCTCATTACTTGAAAAACTTGAGGATCTCTTCTACATAGTCCCCTGTAAACTCTTTCGGTCACACTGGATATTTTGAGCATTGGGTTAGGCTTTGCGTAATATGCGTCTACCAATCCACTATGATCAAAATCATAAGGTATCGCTAAAAGTTTCTTTCCATTATAAAACATTTCTGTATTGTGTTGATAAGCCATTGACCAGTCAGTATTTCCAATCATATATGAGAATAAAGCAAAATTAATTGCAGAAGAATCACCTACATTAAGAGGACTTACTCTCCTTTTTGGAAACTTCTTAATGTTATGCCTCTTAGCTACTTTATTGTCATCTTCAATTAGGAAAGCAAACATTTCATGCTCTATTTCTTTTCCATTTTTTAATTCAACTATTTTTAGTGATATAGGCTGAGTTTTTAAATGAATGTNAGATAAATTTTCATAAAATTTATATGCTAACATTTCTTTGTANATAAGTTCATCTTTTCCTTTCTCATTTTGACAAGGAACAACTAGTTTGAGCTTTCTATTATTCTCAAANACAGTATTTTCTGCCTGCTTNTTNCTTATCTCAAGNCGCATTGGTTTGAAGTAACAAATTTTCTTTCTNAAGTTTCCTCTTACCCTNACTCTTACTGTAATTGTGTCNTGATCAATACNATTTCCAGAAAATACCATTGGGGATTTTATAAATGTTGAATCATTAGTGTTTTTATACAATTCTTTAAAATCAAAAGTGAGTTGAGCTTTTAAATTTAAGTCATTATTGAATAGCTCCGAACCTTGAGAAAACAAATTATTTGGGAGGCTACAAAAATATAAAATTGATAATAATAGAATTTTCTTAGTTTGTTTATTAATTTTCATGCTTATTATGTTTAGAAAATACACCAGTGCTTTAAATTTCAGAACTCTAATTTCTGTAATAATTTCTTTGATTGCAACCTGGACTGCATATAAGTACAATTTGTCTTTCAATTTAGATTTAACNTTAATATCAATAGCAGTTGTATTTCCTCTGGTATTTACNTTAGGAAGTGCATTCCAGAGAAGNGAGAAAGCTCTAGAACATCTTGGTAGAGCTAAAGGTTCTCTCGCAGCCATNAAATATATTTTTTCTGTATCAAAAGCTCCTGATACTGAAAAGAAAAAAATTGANGATCANGTTAAAGAAGTGAAGTCAGAGTTAATTAAATANTTATATTCCGAATCAAATGANAAGGAAACACTAAATGTTTCAATCAACAAGATCAAATTATTTATAGATAAGAACAAAGAGTTTTTAGGTAGAAGCATTTCTGTTAGAGTATATCGCTTAATGAGAGATGTTATAATGGGTGTTGAAAATTCAATTTCTATTAAACTCCACNGAACTCCNCAGACGATTCGAGCATACTGTGAATTATTTATATANATATTCCCTTTTTATTATGCTCCAACCCTAATCTATAACCTTGGTAACGCTGCTTTAGGTTTTGAGATAGGTGCGACTGCTGGAGGTTCTGAATATTTTGATACTACATTTTTAGTGTATGCTCTAAATGTTATCATCTCTTTCATTTTAATTTCTCTTTTCAACGTTCAAGAACAAATAGAAAACCCTTTTGATGGTGATGGAATGGATGATATTCAGCTTGAAAATTATGAGTTAGAATACTAGCTTATATCCTTAATCAATTCATTGGCAACTACATTCCCTGAAATCAGAGACGGAGGAACTCCTGGACCGGGTACTGTTAANTGTCCACAGAAAAATANATTTTTAATTTTTTTATTTCTTAGAGATGGCTTCAGGATTGCAGTCTGAAATAAGGTATTGGCTAGCCCATATGCATTACCTTTAAATGAGTGATAGTCTTTTTTAAAGTCTCTAATTGCATANCTTTTTTTGTAAACTATATGATCCTTTATATTTTGATTTGTNAGCTTTTCTAATCTCGAGATAATAAGTTCAAAATACCTNTCTCTNATTATNTTATTATCTTCTAAATCTGGAGCAGTAGGCATAAGTAGGAACATATTTTCATGTCCNTTTGGTGCTACNGTTTCATCAGACTTNGAGGTAAATGAAGCATAAAATAAGGGTTCAGATGGCCANCTAGGCGTAGAATANATTTCNTCCGCATGCTTCTCAAAATCCTTATCAAAGAAGAGNCAATGATGAGANACATTTTTTAACTTTTTATCTAATCCTATATAAAACAATAAAGATGATGGCGCAAGTACTCTNTTNTNCCAGTANGACTCNCTGTAATTTCTATATTTTTCCTCTAAAATATTTTGATCAAAGTGGTGGTANTCACCTGAGCANACNACATAATCNGCGTCATATGTTTTTTTNGTTGTNATTACATGAGATATTTTTCTTTTNNAATAGGATACTTTTTTTACCTCTTCATTTGTGTAAAATTTAACTCCTTTTTCTTCAGCTANATCTACCATAGCTTCTACGATTTTATGCATACCNCCTTCGGGATACCATGTTCCAAGTTTNATNTCAGCATANTTCATAAGGCTATATAGCGCTGGAGTATTTTTTGGNGTAGCNCCAAGAAANAGNATTGGGAACTCTAATAATTTTATAATTTTTTCATTTTTAAAATACTTTCGGATGTGTTTATGCATTTTTTGAAANACATCTAATTGTAAAACTCCTGATAGAGTTTCTTTATTNATAAATTCTGAAATAGATAANCCTGGTTTATATACAAGATTTTCAATTCCTATTTTATATTTTTTTTCAGCTTGCTTTAAAAATTTATCTAATTTATCNCCGCTCCCTTCTTCCATACTTTCTAGNAGTTCTTTNAGTGATTCATAATTAGCTGGAATATCAATTACTTCATCATCAAAAAAAACACGNTATGACGGNTCAAGCCTTTTTAGATTAAGNTATTNGTTNATGTCTTTATCAAAATCTTTAAAGTATTTTTCAAATACGTCAGGCATCCAGTACCANGAAGGACCCATATCAAATGTAAAACCTTTTGATGAAAATTTTCTTGCCCTTCCACCTAGTTTAGANTTTTTTTCNAGCACATACACATTGTGTCCTTTATCAGCTAGATATGTTGCAGATGATAATCCGGAAAATCCACTNCCTATTACACAAATATTTTTNTTAGTNTTCATCTAAATCTAAATAGCAATTTATCCATTCGTTGTCAAGGGTCATATTTAGTTTTTTATAAAAATTTATCCCAGTTTTATTCCAGTCCAGTACTTGAAGTGAAATTCCAACACAGGATGAAGCTTTAGCAAATTTTTTAACTTCCTCAAAAATCTTAAACCCTACTCCTTTTCTTCTAAAATTTTCACTTACAACTAAATCCTCTATATATAAGTTCTTCCCTTTCCACGTAGAATATCTGAAAAAAGTTATTGCCATACCAATTATTTTNTTTTCAGCTTCTGCTACGAATAGATCGTAAACTGGAGATTTGCCAAATCCATCATTTTCTAANCTTTCTACTGTGTTTGAAACTTGGTCAAGNGCCTTTTCATATTCTGCTAACTCTTTAATTAAGTCAAGGACTTGGGGTATATCTTNTTTAATTCCCTTCCTTACTATCATAAAGTAATTTTTTTGAATCCGGTATAATTATGAAGAACCTTAGGTACATTAATTTCATCTTTATCTTGGTGTGTCTCTAGTATAGCAGCAACAATTCTAGGAAGAGCTAGTGCTGACCCGTTAAGTGTNTGNGCAAGTACTTTATCTTTATTATCTCTAATTTTTAGATTCATCCTGTTAGATTGATATGTTTTAAAATTACTAACTGAGCTGCATTCCAACCATCTCTTTTGTCCNGGAGCATAAACTTCAAAATCGTAGGTAATACTTGAAGCAAATCCAAGATCTCCAGCGCATAGTAATAGTTTTCTGTAAGATATTTCAAGAGATTTTATTAGATTTTCCACATAGTTACACATAGACTCAAGTGCTTTTTCTGAATTTTTTTCACTTTCAATATGTACAATTTCTACTTTATCAAATTGATGTAACCTGTTTAAACCTCTTACATGNGCTCCCCAAGACCCAGCCTCTTTCCTAAAGCAAGGCGTATATGCTACGTTTTTAATAGGAAGTTCTTCAATATGAATAATATCTTTCCTGTAGATATTAGTAATGGGTACCTCTGCAGTAGGGATCATAAATAGATTTTCATTTTCTATTTTATACATCATCCCTTCTTTATCTGGAAGTTGACCAGTTCCAAAGCCAGAGTCTTCGTTAATTAAGATAGGAGGTTGAATTTCTATGTAATCATTTTTTTCGGCTTCATCTAAAAAGTAGTTAATAAGTGCCCTTTGTAATTTTGCTCCTTTATTTGTGTAAATAGGAAATCCTGCACCTGTTATTTTATTTCCATTATCAAAGTCAATAAGATTATACTCTTTTATTAAGTCCCAATGAGGTTTTAATTTTTCAACATTATTTATTGAGATCTCATGTTTTAAAATTTCTATGTTTTGATCTTCTGAATTTCCCTCTGGAACCTTAGTATCTGGAATATTTGGGATATTTACAAGTATGCTCTTTATAGATTCTTCAGTTAATTTGAGCTCTTTATCTATCTTCTTACTGTCTTCTTTTAGCTTAGCAGATTGATCTTTAAGATCACCAATATCATTATCACCAGATTTAATTTTTATTCCTATCTCTTTTGCTATTTTATTTGACTCAGATAGTAGGTTGTCAAGCTTTGTTTTTAAAGATTTTCTTTCGTCATCTAATGATATAAGCTTATTCAAGTCATTTTCAATGTCATCTAAGCCTCTTTTCTTTAATGACAAAACAAATTCTTCTTTGTTCTTTCTAAGCTGATTTAACTCTATCATAGTTCGAAATTTTATATGAAGTTAGCATGAATGACAATAAAAATTCAATCTAATAAAAATTAATTTTTTTTTTGACAATATGCATAATAATGGTATCATTGCGGTGTCAATTGTTATTAGGCCGANCCTAAAACATTATTCAATTCAATTATTAATCAACTAAATTTCAGAGATATGTACACAATGGACGAGTTAAATGATAAGTTATTATCAGAACTTAAAAATATTACAGAAGAGCTTGGTATTAAAGGTGCTTCGAAGTTATCTAAACAAGATCTTATATATAAGATATTAGATGAGCAGGCTATATCTAAACCTAAGAAGTCATCTTCTAAGAAGCCATCTTCAGATTCGAAACCTTCAACAAAGGAAAAATCTACTGGGCCATCTAAAAGGCCAGCTGGAAGATCGAGTTCAAGATCAGGTGAAAGAACACATGATAGATCTAGAGCTCCTAAAAACTCAGAATATGAAAAACAAGTAAAAGAGTTTGAGGGTGTTATCGAAAGCGAGGGTGTTCTAGAAATGATGCAAGATGGTTACGGATTCCTTAGAAGTAGCGACTATAATTACCTTGCAAGTCCCGATGATATATACGTTTCTCCTTCTCAAATTAAGTTATTTGGTTTGAAGACGGGAGATACTGTTCTTGGTAAAATAAGACCTCCAAAAGAAAATGAAAAATATTTTGCGTTAATTGAAGTATCTAAAATCAATGGTAAGTCTCCAGAGGAGGTAAGGGATAGAATTCCTTTTAAATATTTAACTCCACTTTTTCCTGAAGAAAAATTGAATTTAAGTACGAATCAAGATAATTATTCAACTAGAATACTTGATTTATTTTCACCTATTGGTAAAGGACAAAGAGGTATGATTGTTTCTCAGCCAAANACTGGTAAAACNGTTCTACTTAAGCAAATCGCAAATGCTATCGCAGAAAATCATCCAGAAGTTTATCTAATGATTTTATTAATTGANGAGAGACCAGAAGAGGTTACAGATATGGCAAGAANTGTTAANGCNGAGGTTGTATCTTCTACATTTGANGAGCANGCTGAAAGACATGTTAAGGTTGCAAACATCATTTTAGAAAAAGCTAAGAGAATGGTGGAGTGTGGTCACGATGTTGTTATACTTCTTGATTCTATAACTAGATTAGCAAGAGCTCATAATACGGTTATTCCATCATCTGGTAAAATACTTTCTGGTGGTGTAGATGCTAATGCTCTTCACAAACCNAAAAGATTTTTTGGTGCTGCAAGAAATGTAGAAAAAGGTGGNTCCTTAACTATNATAGCTACTGCATTAATTGAGACTGGTTCTAAGATGGACGAAGTTATTTTTGAAGAATTTAAAGGAACTGGAAATATGGAACTTCAGCTTGACAGGAAACTTTCAAATAGAAGAATTTATCCTGCTATTGATGTTACAGCTTCTGGAACTAGAAGAGAAGATCTATTAATGGATAAAGATGAATTATCTAGACTATGGATCCTAAGAAAATACTTAGCTGATATGAATTCAGTTGAAGCTATGGAATTTCTTTTATCTAAAATAAAAGGCACCAGAAATAATGAGGAGTTTCTGGTTTCAATGAACGGATAATATAACTTTTCCTTATTTTTCTGTTAATTAATAAATTTAATTTCTAGATTTATTTTCATGTTTTTTCAAACAGAAAATCTAGACAATATTAAGGTTTTTGATATAGTATCAAATGACTTTAGATACGCTAAAGCCTTGAATTCATTCGGCATAGATTTTTATAATCATTATGATCTAACTATTGACCAGGTTTGTAAAGAAAAAGGTCTTTCAACTGATTCAATTTATGGGTATAGAGTTGCAATGGATGAGTCCTTTGATCTAGATCTTAAGACGCTTGAGTCATCTCCACTTAACCTTGTAATTGAATATCTTAAACATAACCATAGCTACTTTATTAAAAATAAGCTCCCGTATATCAAAAGTCTTATTTCAAGTCTTTCACTAGAAAACAAAAAATATAAATTTTTTAATGATTTAAAATTTATCTTTCCTCTCTTCTATGAAGATTTTGTTGATCATATACTAGAGGAAGAAAAATATATTTTCTCATATATTCAAAAATTATATCATCTTGAGGATAGTAATAAAAGTCATGCAAGAATGTTTTTTGAAATGAAAAAAATATCTCTCAAGAATATAGCAAAAGAACATTTAGAGGAAGACTCTGAGATGGCTGGAATCAGAGGTCTTACAAGTGACTATTCATACCAAAACATTGAAAACCTTCATCTTAAAGTTATTTTTCAGGAATTAGAAGCTTTTGATAAAGAGCTTGATATTCATTCAGTTATTGAGAATAAAATTCTTTTTCCTCGAGCTTTAGATCTAGAGAAAAGTGTAGCAGATAAGATAAGAAATATTTCATTTCTTAATTAATGGGTAGAATTCTATGTTTTGACTACGGTTTGAAGAGAGTGGGTGTAGCAGTCACTGATGAATTAAAAATAATATCTACACCTTATGATACATTTCCTGCCTCTAACGTATTTAATTTAATTTCAGAATACCTTTCGAAAAATGTCGTTGATATATTTGTTGTTGGTCTTCCTTATGACTTAAAAGGAAGGGAAACTGATGCTACTAAAAAAACTTTAGATTTTATAAAATCCTTAAAAAATAAATTTCCATCCATTCCTGTTGATACGTATGACGAAAGGTATACATCCAAAATAGCTAAAGACTCCATCAGAGAAATGGGAAAAAACAAAAAATTTAGACAGGAGAAAAGTAATGTTGATAAAATTAGTGCATCAATTATATTACAGTCATATTTGACAAGAAAAAATATATGATATATCCAATTACACTTTATGGAGATTC
>NZWZ01000037.1 GCA_002701745.1 Flammeovirgaceae bacterium | reverse complement strand
ACCATGTAGCTGGAACTTCAAAGCTAATACTTTCAATAAATCTATTTGTTTTCTCAAAAGCGTAGATATTCATGAGACCACCAGCTTGCTCAAATGCACCCCAGAAAACAACTACTATTAAGAAAGATAGTAAAAGAACTTTTACTCTGTCTTTTTCGACATTAGTAAGTGGTTTATTCATTTTTTCATTATCAGGATTATCCTGTGTGCCAATAAAGTCTCCAACTCCAACTAAATACTTTTGACCCCACATAAAAACTAACTGTCCTAATAGCATACCGATACCTGCTAATCCAAATCCATAGTGCCATCCATACACCTCACCAATTCCTCCAATAATAATTGCTGATAAGAAAGCTCCAATATTTATACCCATGTAAAATATTTTAAATCCTAAATCTCTTCTTTTGTCATCTTGATCGTAAAGACCTCCAACCATAGTTGAAATATTTGGTTTTAAACCACCAACACCTAAAATGATAAAACCAAGTCCAACGTAAAAAGCTGTAAGATTATCAATAGCCAAAATACTATGACCCAATACTAATAATCCTCCTCCTAACATTACGGTTTTCTTCTGCCCCAGAACCTTATCGGCAAGCCATCCTCCAGGAATTCCAGCAACATAAACTAACATAGTATACCACCCATATAATACAAGAGCTTCTGATTCAGTCCACCCATATCCAGGATTTTCAGCAGTTGATTCAGAAATTAGGAATAGGACTAATAAGGCTCTCATTCCATAATATGAAAATCTTTCCCATAGCTCAGTGAAGAATAGTACGTAGAGACCGTATGGATGACCGAATAGGGTTTTATCTGAATTTTTCATTTTTTTTTGATTCTTAATTTATAAAAAAAAAAACTATGAAGCTTAATATTCTAAATTTTAAATTTTAAATTTCAAGATCAAATGGAATACTTTAATGATTTTCTTTCTAGGGTTTTAAATTTACTTTCAGAATTCTTATTTATTTTCAATAGGACACTTTTTAAAATTGGAGATTCAGAAGTCAGCATAGGTACAATTGTTGTATTTTTTGCAAGTTTTTATCTTTTAGTAATTGTTTCTAAAAATGTTCGATTATTACTTCTCAATAAGATTTTAGTTCGATCAAAACTCAAAAAATCATTTAGAGAATCAATTGCCAACGGGGTTAGGATAACTATGATGCTTATTGGTACAATAATAATCATTCAAGCTGTTGGTATTGATTTGAGTGCTTTAAGCCTTTTAGCAGGTGCATTAGGTGTCGGTATTGGATTTGGATTTCAGAAAGTTACTGACAACTTAATTAGTGGATTAACGATACTTGTTGAGGAACCAATAAAAGTAGGTGACAGGGTTGAAGTAGGTGAAGTGAGTGGAGATATAGTTAATATTTCTTTAAGATCTACTACTATTGTAACTAATGATAATATATCAATTATTGTACCAAACTCCGAATTTGTATCAAGCCAGGTTATAAACTGGAGTCATAATAATAGAATTGTAAGATTTAGATTGCCAATAGGTGTAAGTTACAATGAGGATCCAGAGATAGTAAAAAAGCTATTATTAGAAGTTGCAGATGAGAATCCTAATGTCCAAAAAGAACCAAAACCTAAAGTGTTTTTTGATAATTTTGGAGATAGTTCACTAGACTTTAGACTCGGTATATGGACATCAAGTTATACCGATAAACCTGAGTTTCTTAAAAGCGAAATTTATTTTGCAATCTTTAAAAAATTTAGAGAAAATAATATTCAAATTCCATACCCACAAAGAGATGTACATATCAAAACACAGGTGAAGTGAAACTGATTTTATCTTTACTATTATTTACTTTAACTTTTGATATGAATAAACAGGAAAAAAATTGAAAAAGAAGTATCTAATAAAATATTCATTTGAGTTTGTTGTAATTGTAATAGGTATCTCCTTCTCTTTCTGGTTGAATGAGTTATCTATAGATAATCAAAATGAGTTAGAGAGGATAAAAGTATTGAATAGTCTTAAAATGGAGATCAATGAGATAAGGGACTATACCTTTGAACGTGAAAAAACTTGGGTTACAGACCTAAGACTCCTCAACGAACTACTTTTTCCTAGAAATGGAGTTATTGATACAGATTCAATTTTAAAAATTACAACTGCTAAATCCAGAATTGAAACATTTTTAGTTATTTATAGAGTCTTTGATCCCCCAATGAATAGATACTATTCTATTATAAATTCTGGAGACTTAAAGTTTGTAAAATCAGATAAAATAAAAGAAATATTAAGTAGACTGCATAATACCTCATTTTCATATGTCGAAACAACTGTAGAATATGAGAAACAGCTTAAGCAATCTTTTCTTCCTTTCCTTTCTCAAAATCATCCTGAAATAATATTAGCAAGAGATGATACATCAGTATCTATGAAAAAATATATAGATATAATTAGTCGATCTATCAACAGTGATAAAAAGCTTAAAGCAAACTTTATAATGGTAAAAAGGTACCTTGATTATAAGTTAAGTTTCTTAAGACTATATAACATGAGTTTAGACGACTTAGAAAGAGAAATTAACTTAGTTATAGATTAATTATAATACTCCTTGACTTTGAGAGTCAATATTTACTTCTCCTGAATTTTGCATAAGTTGACTCATAAGTGATGCATAATCAAAGAAGTCTTGCTCCCTTGAGACTCTTCCATTTTCAATTTTAACAAGTGTAGTGCCTGATAAATTTAATTTATTACCTGATGCAGGTAAACCGAAAAAATCACCAGTATGTGTTCCTTTAAAATTAAAATATTTAACAATTTTATCGCCCTGACCAAATGCATCAACTATTGTAAATTCTACATCAGAAAATCCAATAAAAAAATTTAAGTAATGGTTTTTTACAGCTTCTATCCCAACAAGATCACCTTCTGGAGTTACTACTGTAACATCTTCTGTAAAATATTTTTCATTTACTATAGATGTATCACCCTTAAAAAATTCAGCCCAAACGTATCTATACATCTCTAAATCTTTTTCTAGCTGAGCTTGGGCATCTATGACTTCTTTTTGTTCATTTGTAGGACCACCACAGCTAAGTAATGATAAAATTAAAATTGATGATAATAAATAGTTTAAAGATTTTAACATAATGTTAGATTTAAAATTGTTAATTGAATTATATACTAAAATAGGAAAAAGAATTTTAAACTAATATTTGTAAATCAGAATTTAATACATTGATTATAGGTTGGAAATTGGTTTAAAAAAAATAAAAAACCCTCACAGTAATAGACTTAGAGGGTTTTTATGTGGGCCCACCAGGGCTTGAACCTGGGACCTACCGGTTATGAGCCGGGCGCTCTAACCAACTGAGCTATGGGCCCTATTAAATTTCAAGTTTAACCTATCCATTTAAAAGTTGACAAAAATAATTAGATTTAATTAATCATTAATATTTAGCCTTAACTATTTAAAAAAAATCTAATGAATAATGATATAAAAGTATTGTTGTTTGATTTAGGAGGAGTAGTTATTGATATTGACCCCAAGAAAGCTATATCTGAATTAAAAAAAATATCCTCTAAGACAGCTACTGAATTTAAAGAATTGGATTATAGATATGAAACATTTAATTCTGATTTATCTAAACTTTTTAATGCATATGAAAAAGGAGAAATTTCAGACCAAGCATTTAGGAATGGATTGCGAACTGCAGGGAACTTAGATTTAGATGATAAAAAGATTGATGAAATATGGAATTTAGTAATTGTTAAAATTCATTCAGATATTCTAGAACTAATTTTGCAATTAAAAAGTAAATATTTGATAATGATTTTAAGTAATACGAACTCAATTCATAGAAATTTCTTCGATAAATTATGCATTGATTTACATCAAAAGACATTTGAGCAATTATTTGATGATGTATTTTATTCCTTTAAACTAAAATGTAGAAAACCTTATAAAGAAATTTATGAAAAAGTAGTAGAGAAGTCTAAATATTTACCAAGTGAAATTATATTTTTTGATGATATGATTGAAAATTTGTCTGAATGTAAGAAAATGGGAATGAGTACTTATCATGTAAAGAGTACTCTTGAATTAAAGTCTTTTTTATCTGATTTAATTCTTAATTAATTTATGTTTTTCAATTCTATTGTTATCCTCAATTTGAATTAGATAATATCCATTATTCAATTCTTGTATATTAATTATATCAGTGTTATTTATTTTCTTCAATATTTTTCCATCTATACCATAAACAATAATATTTTCTACTTTATTTGATAAATTGAAAATTCCTCTACTTGGGTTTGGGAATATTGAAATTGATTTTTTGATTTTGTCATGTTCAACACTAGTCAACACATTGTTAGACTTACCAAAGACAGGCCTAATCATTAAACTTCCTTTTATTACATCATTTTGGAACCAATTATTATCTATTTTATAATAAATTTTATCAGACGTATCACTGTTTTTATCTAAACCTACAGGTAAAAAACTATTTTCAAATTGTCTAAATCCGATGTAAAATGAATCCTTGACGATTACAGGTTTATTCAATTTGAATAAATTAAATTCATCATTAAAATCTAGAGATGTTATTTGAGATACAACTTTTGTATTCTCATCATTTAAATCTTGATATATTACTAATTCGATATCGCTGCTGTATGAGGAATATAAATTATTAGGGAAGTATATCTGAATATGAGTTAATGTGTCCTCAGTAAATGTCATGTGTTTAAGGACAAGTTCTGAGTTCTTTTGATTAAGCCCTGCTGCAAATTCTGCTGTGCCGTCATCGTAAGAATATGAGTTTTTAAAAGTAATATTAAATCTCATAGTATCATTTAACCTTAAATTTTGATTAACATATGAAGAATCTCCTGATTCAATATAAAATAAGAACTCAATTGATGAACTATCATTATCTGATAAGAAATTTGAAACTTCTATCGGTTTTGTTTTTAATAATCTGCCCTCATACCCAGACAGTATTGGACTTAATGGCTCATTGTCATATATTATATTTTCCGAATTTCCATCAATGAAACTTTTAAGAGTATAGTTGATAGGTTGAATGTCCTTGTCAAGATTATTTATTTTTATTGATAATGAGTCAGAAAACGAGTTAGAACTTGAAATATGATTATAGGGGATGGAAATATGATCCTTAAATAATTTATTAACTCTAAATGAAAGGGCTCTATCCAAAAAAATAGAATCATTACTATTTCTATTTGCATCCAAATATATATAATCAATTGACCAGCTATCAAACGGTCCCTCTGAATTCCCTATATTATAAATTTTAAACATAAAATTTTCATGAAGAAAATTATTTTCAACTAAGATATCATTGAAAGTAAACTTATCCCTAAAATTTAATGAGCCGCCATTTGCATTCCAAACTGTAATCCATTCATTGTTTTTATTTAAAAAATCTACTTTTAAAGAGTCTTCGTAATCAGGAAATTCACCGTTAATATTAAAATTCCAAAAAAAACTTAGGTATATACTGTCTTCTAAACTTTTGGAGCTTAGATTTATTTTATCAGAGACGAGTTCATCACAGATCCCATATCCAGAATCATTATTGAATGGGAATCCATCTTTATTAAGTCCATCAAATTCAATAANATTAATGCTAGGNGCATCAATATTAAAGTAATCTTTAATTGATACATTCTCACCTTCACTCCAAAATAAATTATTTAATTTGTTTGANGATGAAAAATCATCCCATATAGGTAANTCTATANTTTCTAGAGAATGGTTTGATAAATTTACCTTTGATAATTTAAATGATTCTAGATTCTGACCAAGAGNTGGAATGAAACTAATTATTGAAATANTGAAAAAGAANATTTTAATTGACTTCATCTTCTGGTTTAGAAACAATCCATAAATTTATTCTTCTACCAATACGAACTCTAGTAGATTTTGAAGGTGACTGTTTAAAAACTTTACCTGGATCAACATATGATTTTTCATAGATATCATTGCCTTCTTCATCTATGNTTTTATTAAAATAAAACCCACTGTCTTGATATATAATGTTTCCTAACCTTAGTCCAGANCCTATTATTGTAAATCTNGCTTCTTCTAAGTCAAGATTAACTAAGTCCGGTGCCTCAAAAACTTGATTTCCTAATCCATTACCAACTTCCATGTCTATAACAGANCCTTTAAGAATCAGATCATTTTCACTAATAGAATCTCCGTTTATAAAAATTTTNAANACAGCATTTCTTGCCATATCTGGTACATATGTTATATCACCAAGTTTTAGATCATAGCTTCTCAATATNAGTTGAGCATTTTTTACAGATCCATTTATAATTTTTGGCATTTTAATTTTTGGAGGGATTGAAGAATTTAGAGTTANGTAAATCTTTCTNTTCTCTTTAACTTTTTCATTNTCNGATGGATTTTGTNGAAGAATAGTGTAAGGAGGGTATTCTGAGGAATATGAAGAATCATCTAANATCTCATATCTNAGATCTCTATCTGAAAGAAATTCATCAATTTCATTTAATTCCATCCCAATCAAATTTGGAACNGTTATAGTATCNCCATGATTTGTTTTAANGGGAAAATAGATATAAAATATGAAGAAAATNATTGAGGATATTCCTCCAATCATTATNATTAAATTTTTAAATACATACTTATATTCATTCATATTTATCAATNACGCTTCTAAATAAATCTTTCAANGAAATATTCGCNGCTATAGCTTGTTGAGGTAAAATACTTTCTTCTGTTANTCCAGGGTTTGTATTNACTTCTAAAAAGTAAAATAAATTATTTCTCAAAATAAAATCGCATCTAGAAAATCCTTTTAAATTTAATTTTTTATANATGTCNAACGAAATTTTTCTAACNTCNTCCTCCTCTTCTNTNGTAATATCTGCNGGAGTTATTTCATCAGANTCTCCATTATACTTAGCGTCATAATCAAAGAAGCTATTGTGGGATATAATTTCAGTAGGAGGTAATGATATAATCTNATTTTTATATTTAATTACNCNTACTGATATTTCCCTACCACTTATCTCTTCTTCAATTAATGCATTATCATCTTCTTTAAAACAAAAATTAATTGAATTTATTATATTTTTTTTGTCATCAACTCTTGATATACCAAAACTAGATCCACCTGCATTAGGCTTAATAAATATAGGCAGTTTTAATTTTGATAATATTTCTTCAATATCATAATCTTCATTTTTATTAATAATCAGTGATTTTGGAGTTAGATATCCTATTTTCTTAATTTCTTCTTTACAAATATTTTTATCAAATGTAATTCTTGATTCATAAGATTCTGATGAAGTCTGGTGTATTCCTATTTTCTCTAAGTATGATTGAATTTCTCCGTTTTCTCCTGGAATTCCATGTATGGTATTGAATACTAAATCAATACTAATTAGTTGATCATTTTTTATAATTTGGAAAGTGTCTTTTCTTATTTCATACTTTGTGAAGTCTTTGTCTTCGTGGTACCATTCGTCTTTCTTTATTATAACCTTGTAAAGATTTATGTCTTTCTCTTCAGAAAGAGTTTTGTATACTACCTCACCAGATTTTATTGAAATTTTATCTTCAGAAGAATAGCCTCCCATAATGATGGCTATATTTTTTTTCATAAGAGCTTAAAATTAATTACTCCCATTAACAGCATAAATGCCATTTATTTCAGGAACTTGTTTCTTGATAGCTTCTTCAACTCCTGCTTTTAATGTCATAGGAGACATCGGGCATGTTTCACAAGAGCCAAGTAGTTCTAAATTAACTATGTTTTTATTGTCAATTGATATGACTTTTATATCTCCACCATCTGCAATTAAATATGGCCTTATTTCATCTATCGCTGACTCAACTCTATCAATTAAACTTTTTTCACTCATATTGTAAAAATAATATTATTTAAAATTATTTACTGCAATTTTCCTGGCAATATTATGACATATGTCCGTAAATACTGATGAAGAATTTTCTTCTTTTAAAACTATNGGATATCCATTATCTGAACTCTTTGAGATATTCTTGTCTATTGGTATATCTCCAAGTAACTCTAAATCAAGTCTTCTTGATAAATCTCTACCTCCATCTTCTCCAAATATAAAATGTTTATGTCCATCGTCGGAAATGAAATGAGACATGTTCTGGATTATACCTAAGATAGAAACTTTGGTTTTTTCTTGATTAAACATAGCAACTGCTTTCTCTGCATCAATAGTTGAGACTTTTTGAGGTGTTGTAACAATTACACTCCCAGTAACAGGAAAATTTTGAGATAATGTTATGTGTATATCACTAGTTCCTGGTGGTAAGTCAACAATAAGATAATCTAATTCCCCCCAATCTACGTCAATAATTAATTGTTTCATTGCAGAGCTTGCCATTGGTCCTCTCCAAATAATAGCTTTGTCTTTTGGAACTAAAAGTCCCATAGAAACTAATTTAATTCCATATTGTTCTATAGGAATAATTAAATTTTTTCCATCTTCTTTTTTGAATGTAGGTTGTTCATTTTCACAATTGAACATTGTCGGTATTGAAGGACCAAAAATATCAGCGTCAATCAAACCTACTTTTGCTCCCATTTTTGATAAACCTACGGCAATATTAGAAGAAATTGTAGATTTACCAACTCCTCCTTTTCCAGATGTTATGGCAATAATATTTTTAATATTTTTAACCATACTGTTTTTATCAAATGGAATAACATTTGAAGTAAAGTTAATATTGTATGATACTTCTTTGTTTATCTTTTCTAGTTCTTGAAGACAGTCATTTTTTATTTTTTCCTTTAGAGGACAAGCTGGGGTAGTTAGTTCAATATCAAAAGAGACTTCTTTATCCTTTATTTTAATATTCTTTATCATGTTTAATGAAACAAGATCTTTTTTTATATCGGGATCCAATACGTTGGATAAACTTTTTAAGATGTCTTCTTTTTTAATCATTTTATAATTTTCAGCAATTTATATTTAATTAAAAAATTAAAAAAATAATAAATTGATCATATTTGTATTCTATGATTGAAGATAAAGTAATTCAGGAAATAAAAGATAGACTAGATATAGTGGAAGTCGTTGGTGATTTTGTCTCTTTAAAGAAATCTGGATCTAGTTATAAAGCTTTGAGTCCCTTCACTACAGAAAAAACTCCCTCTTTTTTTGTTTCACCCTCTAAACAAATTTTTAAGTGTTTTAGTACAGGAAAGGGAGGTGATGCTATAGAATTTCTTAAAGAAGTTGATAGTATGACTTACATTGAGGCTATAAAATATTTAGGAGAAAAATATGGGGTTGAAATAAATGAGAGTGAATCTAATTATGTTGTCAATACTGAAAAAGAAAGTTTATTAATAGTCTTAAATAAAACAAAGGAGTTTTTTAAAGAAAACTTGAATTCAAGTGATGGTAAAAGTATTGCTATTTCATATTTCGATCATCGAAATATTAGTAAAGAGATGGTTGAAAAATTTGAATTAGGCTATAGTTTAGACAAGTGGGACTCTCTTTATAATCATTTAATTAAGAATCAATTTGAGGATAATCAAATCATTAATGCAGGTTTGATTCTAGAAAATAATAATAAGAAATACGATAGGTTTAGAAATAGGATTATTTTCCCAATTCATAATTTAAGTGGAAAAGTAATTGCATTTGGTGCAAGAATAATCAAAGATGAAAAAAACCAACCTAAATATATAAATTCTCCAGAAACCTCACTTTATATTAAAAGTAAAGTCCTTTATGGTCTTTATCAATCTAAAAATAACATTAGGAAAGAAGATACCTGTTACTTAGTTGAGGGTTACACAGATGTTATTTCATTATTTCAAATAGAAATTAATAACGTGGTTTCTTCCTCTGGAACGTCATTAACTAATGAGCAGATTAAGTTAATATCACGCTATACTAAAAATATAACAATACTCTTTGATGGAGATAAAGCCGGGATTGATGCCTCTTTAAGAGGTATGGATTTAATTCTTGAAAATGATATGAATGTAAAAATAGTTTCTTTCCCTGAAGGTGAAGATCCTGATAGCTATTCTAAAAAAGTTGGCAAAGATAAATTTTTAGAATTTATTAAATTAAATGAGACTAATCTCATCAACTACAAAATAAATCTTCTAAATACTAAATATAAAGATGACCCAGTAAAAAAATCAGAAATGATTTTTGATATTGTTAGATCAATTTCTAAAATTCCAAATTCAATAAAAAGGTCTGTATTCCTCAAGGAAGCAAGTAACTTATTAGACATAAATGAACAAGCGCTTATATCTGAAATGAATAAGTTATTAATTGGAAAAGAAAATAAATTTTCTCCAACTAATAATCTTATTAAAGAGGAGAAGAAAGAAGATAATAAAACTATCACTTCAGCTATTAACTTTTATGAGAGAGAGTGTGTAAGGATGCTTGTTAATTATGGAACCACAGATTTTGAAGTTATTGGGTTAGACAGAAAATCATTTATTGATTATTTTCTTAATGAGATAGAGGATGTTGAATTTGAGAATAAAAATTATTTGGAAATTATTGAGGTCTTTAAAAGGGAGTTTAAAAAAGATAAAATTATTGATATTAATTATTTTTTGACTGATGAGTTTGCTGCCTTGAAAGATGATATAATTGATTTATCAGCTAACAAATATGAAATTAGTAAACAATGGAGAGATAAATTTAATATCCATGTATCAGAAGAGACAGACTCTCTTAAAAAAACTACGTATACCAATATACTTAGATTAAAATTTAGATTAATCCGAAAGATGATAAATGATAACATGCAAAATTTAAATACTTCTGATAAGGTAAATATAGATGAAGAAACAATAAAATTGCATAATAAACTAAAGTCAGCTGAAATTGATATTGCAAAAAAATTAGGTAATGTAACATCCGTATGAAAAATAAATTAAATACTATTCCTGAAGCTATTGAAGCTATAAAGAAAGGAGAAATTATTATAGTAGTTGACGATGAGTCAAGAGAGAATGAGGGTGATTTTGTATGTGCTTCTTCAAAAGTAACTCCTGAAATAATAAATTTCATGGCTAAAGAGGGGAGAGGTTTAATTTGTTGTTCCCTAGAATCAGATAGATGTAATGAATTAGGTTTGGACCTTATGGTTGGTAAAAATACTGACGTATATGGTACTTCTTTTACAGTTTCTGTGGATTTAAAAGGGAGCGGGGTTACTACTGGAATTTCTGCTTCAGATAGATCAAAGACAGTTAAAGCGCTTGTAGACCCTAAGATAGAAGCATCCAACTTCTCTAAACCAGGCCATATTTTTCCATTGAGATCAATTGATGGAGGTGTATTAAGAAGAGCTGGACATACTGAGGCATCTGTTGATTTACCAAAGCTTGCGGGACTATATCCATCTGGTGTTATATGTGAAATTCTAAATGAGGACGGAAGTATGGCTAGGTTAAACAACCTTTATAAAGTTGCTGACAAACATGGCTTAGTAATTATATCTATTAAAGATTTAATTGAATATAAAATTGAAAGAGAATCGTTAATTGAAGAAAAAGAAACTGTTGATTTACCTACTGAGTACGGGAATTTTAAATTAATTTCTTTTGAACAAAAAGATACAAAAGATATTCATCTTGCTTTGAAAAAAGGAGATTGGACTAAAGAAGATGAGGTATTGGTAAGAGTTCATTCATCATGTGTGACTGGTGATATATTAGGTTCTCTTAGATGTGACTGCGGGTCTCAACTTCAAAGGGCTTTAAGAATGATTGATAAAAAAGGTCAAGGCTTAGTATTGTATATGAATCAGGAGGGAAGAGGTATTGGCTTAATAAATAAACTCAAAGCATATGTACTTCAAGAGCAAGGTTATGATACTGTTGAAGCTAACCACAAACTAGGTTTTAAAATGGATCATAGAGATTATGGGGTTGGCGCTCAAATACTTAAAAGTTTAGGAATTGAGAAAATTAATTTATTAACAAATAATCCCAAAAAGAGAGTAGGGTTAATTGGTTATGGATTAAAAATTATAAAAAATACAGCAATAGAAATAGAACCTAACTCGTTTAATAAAAAATATCTTGAAACCAAACGAGATAAAATGGGACATGAAATATTAAAGCATAAGCATTAATGATTAGACTTTTCTTTTTTTTATTTTTTATTTCTAATGTTATATANTCTCAAAAGTTCCCAAGTGATATTTGGCATAAAGGTTTATTAGTAACTAATGANGGAGATACTATAAAAGGAAANCTTAAATACGATTTTGAATTGCAATCTATACAATTNGATGACGGGGAGACTCTAAAAGCATTTAATGTTAATAATTTGTTTTTCTTCGAAATATATGATGAGACAATCAGGGATTATAGACAATTNTATTCCTTATTATACGAAGTAGGATATAACTATAATGTACCCGTTTTATTTGAGATGATGATTGAGGGGAAGTTAAGTTTGCTATTAAGAGAAAGGATTGTAGCTGAAACTACACAATCATATTTTCCATCTTATTATGCGTATGGGATAATGCCTTCATTTAGCAATAATTATGGGTATGTGAATAAGGTTAAATACGATTATTTTTTTCTTACNCAAGATGGTAAAATACATCGTTTTAAGGGCAAAAAGAAGGATTTNTATAAGATGATGGAAGATAAGTATGATGAAATAAAAAAGTATATGTCTGATAAAAAAATTAACTTAAAGAAAATGAGTGATCTTGCCAAAATAGTTAATTATTATAATTTAATTTAATATGAATAAACCTTTAATACTAGTGACNAATGATGATGGAATTGATTCAAAAGGAATAAGACTTTTAGTTTCAATTATGTCTGATTTTGGAGAGGTTGTTGTAGTNGCTCCTGATAGTCCTCAATCAGGAATGGGACATGCAATTACTGTGGGTGATAAACTAAGATTAGTAAAATCAGATCTCTTTGGTGATATNGAATCTTATAAGTGTAGTGGTACACCTGCAGATTGTGTAAAAATTGCTAAACATCATATACTTAAAAATAGAAATATTGATTTGATTGCAAGTGGAATAAATCACGGGAGTAACTCTTCAATAAGTGTTCTTTATTCAGGGACAATGTCTGCAGCTATTGANGGTGCNATTGAAAATACGCCAGCTATTGGCTTCTCTTTATGTGATTTTGATCCGAATGCATATNTAGATCATTCAAAAGAATATATTAAAGTAATAACTAAAAATGCTATTGAAAATGGTATGCCAGAGTCTATTGCATTAAACGTTAATATTCCTGCTATTTCTAGTGAAAAAATAAAAGGAATTAAGTTTTGTAGACAGGCTAATGCGATATGGGAAGAAACATTTGATAAAAGACATGACCCCTATGGGAGAGAATATTATTGGATGGTAGGGAATTTTGTTAATCATGATAAAGGTAAAGATAACGATGAGTGGGCNATAAAAAATAATTATGTTTCAATTGTACCATGCAAATTTGATTTAAGTTCAAAGAGAGGGCTAAATTATTTAAATGAAAATTGGTCTATCTAAGGATCAACATCTATTGTAATTAAATTATTATTAAATTTTTTCATTCTATTTACTTTAATAATTTCTTCAAATATTATTTTTTTGTTTTTTCTCAAATTTCTAACTCTATCTAGTTTTAAATAAATTTTATAAATAATTTTTCCTCTAGATTTAATCAATCCAACATTAGTAATATCACAGAAGCTGAACTTATTTTTAATCTCATTATATAGGGTATCTCCTTTAGATAAGATGTCATCTTTTTTCTTAGAGCTTAATTCTAGAGAAATAAGTCTTTTAAAAGGAGAATAATTAAATAATTCTCTCTCATTCATTTCTTTAGAAATAATCTTAAAGTAATCATCTCTTATAATGTCTTTTAATTCACTTGAATCAGATTTAAATAACTGAATAATTGCCTCTTTATCATCATATTTTACTTTTTTAATAACTTTAAATATTAACTGAAAATATATTTCATTTGATCTGTAATTTGAAATAGAGGATATTTTATCAGGATCAATTAAAATTAAAAGATTGTAGTTAAATTGATCAAGTCCGTCTATTACTGAGTAGTTTCCAATGATAATATCGTACTGATTTATTTCTTTAAAAAACTTTTCAATTTGATTTCTGGTAATTGTAGATGTATTTGAAATAGAAAGGATTTTATAATTTGAATTGGATCTTGTTAAGCTATTTTGAATTTCTTCTATATCACTAGAATAGGGAGTGAAAACTATTGATTTTTGATTTTTTTCAAAGTTTGTTTTAATCCTATCTAGTATATTTAGCGAAATAATACCATCTATTTTATTTTTTAGTTTATTTTCTAATTTATTGAAGATAGAAATTCTTTTTAAGTCTGTTTTAAGTTTTAGTTTTTTTGATTTATCATAAAATTTAAACTTATTTTTTTTGGTGTTATACATTGATTCTAGTGAGGGAGAATCAGATATCAGGTCGATATCACACATATGAATATTAGAAAGAACTACAGCACAGTCTCTTGCATTAAATCTTAATACTTTATCTGTTTCTTTATATAAGTAGTTATGCTCATATATTACATAAATTTTCTTTAAATCGATAAAAGGTAAGAATACTGCCGACTTACTTCCTAGTATTATAATTTTTTCATTCTTTAATATAGATTTCCATATTTTAATTTTATCACTTGGGATTGTTTTAGAATCATAAATGTACATGTCTTTACATTTTTTAGATAATATATTAAATGTTGATTGAGTCTTGTATGAGTTTGGACATAGTATTAATATTTGCTTATAATTTGTATTTGATTTTATCTCATCTATGATATTAGGTATGATATTCTTCGAATGATCAACAACTAGATTTGTTTTATAATTTTTATTTTTCTGATTTATCTTTTTATGAGACTGTTCATCTAGGTTAATATCTAAAATATTTTTTGAAAATATAGAGTTAAAAATTTTTGGTAATCCTACTAGATAATAAGAAGATGACCAGTTTAGAAGCTCCAGTTGAGGATCTGACAGAATGCTTTCATAACTTTCAACGGAAATTATTTCTTTAATTTGAAAGTTACTTTTCTTGTTATAAGGTTTAGAAATAACAATCCCTTTTACGATTTCATTATTATTACCAAAAGGAATTTTTACAACTGAACCTATTTTTGTTTTAATATTTGATTTATAGGTAAAGAATTTATTTAGAGGTACTCTTATTAGTATATCAATGCAAAGTAAATCTTTCATTATATGTAGAAAGATTCAATTTAATAAAGAATAATATGATAGAATAATGAAATTTACTTTTTAGAGTCTTTGGCCTCTTTTTTAGAGTCTTTGGCCTCTTTTTTAGTCTCTACTTCTTCTTTAGAATCAGTTGACGATTTGTTATCTGATACATTTTCAGAAGATGCTTTAACATCATTAGTTTCATCTTTTGGTGTGTCTTCTTTTTTAGCCGCTTTCTTCTTCTTTTTTGTTTTCACAACATCTCCTGTGACATTAATTTTGATTGGATGTGTTAAGTCTTTGTGAATTTTCAAGTCCACATCATACTCTCCAATAGAATTTACTTTTGAAAGGATAGATATATTTCTCTTATGAATTTCAATTCCTTTTTCTTCTAACATCTTAGAAATTTGAGAGGTAGTNATAGATCCAAATACCTTCTCATCAGAACCTGTTTTAAGCTTAAACTCAAGGACTAAGTCTCCAATTTTTTTAGCTAATTTCTGAGCCTCTTTAAGTATTTCCTCTTGCTTTTTAGCAGTTTGTTTTAAATTCTCTTCTAAAACTTTAGAATTTGCTTTATTAGCAAGGACACCGAATCCCTTAGGTATGATATAGTTTCTACCATAACCATTCTTAACATTTACTACTTCGTCTTTAAATCCTAGTCCAGGTACGTCTTTGATTAATATAATTTCCATCTTAGTAATTAGTTAGTATCAGTTGTGTATGGTAATAAAGCTAGGTGTCTAGCTCTTTTTACAGCTTGTGCAACTTTCTTCTGGTATTTAGCACTTGTTCCCGTTATTCTTCTTGGTAAAATCTTACCCTGGTCATTGATAAATTGTTTTAGGAAAGAAGGATCCTTATAATCAATATATTTTATTCCACTTTTTTTAAATCTACAGAACTTCTTTTTTTTGCTAGATCTATCTATAGACTCATTTTGTAATGCTGAATTAAATTGTCTTCTCATTTTTTCTTTTTATTAAATTCACCTTTTGCTCTTCTTGCATTGTACTCGAGAGCATCTTTACACAGAGAAACAGATATATATCTTAAAATAGATCTATCTCTTTTTAATTCTGTTTCAAGTTTTTTNACAAAATCTATTTTNTCAGTTTCGTATTGAAAAAGATGAAAAAAGCCAGAATTTTTGTTGTTTATTGGATATGCGAGTTCTTTAAACCCTAGTGACTCATCACAAACAGTCTTGACCTTANCGGTATCAAGAATTTTTTTATATTTTTTAACAGTATCCTCTACCTGCTTTTCAGATAGAACGGGATTTATTATGAATACTGTTTCGTAATTTTTATTCATATAAATTTCCTTAAATGAGATGCAAAGCTAATATTTTGAAATTAAAATCATAGTTATTTTATCAAAAATTCTCCGCTTCCTATTTTATATTCATTTGTATAAAAATGAACTTTATGTAAACCCTTATCAAATTCTTGATTTTTAATGTAATTTATACTCAACTCCTTCTTAGATCTATCCACTAGAACACCTTCTTTTATAGTATAAAATTCTTCTCTTTTTTCATATGTAAATGTTCCTGATCCTTTTGAAATATCATATATGATTTCTCCATTAGGCTTTTCAATAGATATATAAACATCAACTACCTCTATTTTAGCTAGATCATTTTCATTCAAAGTTAAATTAATNGANAATCTATCTAAAGATCTATTTCTAAATGAGTTTTTCTTTTCTGATCCGTTTCTGAAAATACCAATTACTTCAAAGTCTAATATTTCTAATCTAGAGGCTACCTCAATTTTTTCTTCTAATTTTTTATTTGACTGATTAATATTTGATATTGTACTATTCAAATTATTAATTTCTATCTTTTGTTCTTTATTTTCTTCGAATAATTGTTCGTTAACCTTCTTCAACCTTTCTATTTCTTCGTCTTGGGCAAGTAAAAGTTCTCTATATCCATCTACTTTACCTTGTAATCTATTTATTTGTGCGTATGCCCTAGTTCTAAATTCTTTTTTTTCTATTTCTAAGTTTTCCTTAAGTACTAAAAGAGAATCTATGTCTCCACCTAATTGAGATATTGTAAGTATTTTTTCACTTAATACATTAGAAATAGAATCTAATTCTAGATATACATTATCTAATTCTTTTTCTTGCATCATCTTTATTTTTTCATTTTCATTATTTTGATAAATAAAGTATGCTAACCCAATAATTATTACAATAATTATTCCTGATAGAAGTCTAATTATTTTTTTTTCTTTCATTACGTTTACAATTGAATGCTAAATTAATTAATTACAATTGAAGGTAAAAATTGATAGTACTTGGGAAAAAGAATTAATTGAAATTTTCAANAGTGATTTTTTTATANAATTAACGAAAAATGTAAGAANTGAGTATAAAAAATATAAAGTTTTTCCACNGGGAAAAAACATTTTTAATGCATTCAACTTATGTCCATTTGATAAATTAAAAGTAGTTATTTTAGGACAGGATCCTTATCATGGAATAAATCAAGCTAATGGTTTATGTTTCTCTGTAAATAAGGGAGTTACGGTACCCCCATCATTAAAAAATATTTATAAAGAACTTAGAAATAACTTTGAAAATTATAAATATGGAGATGGAGATCTTTCTAAATGGGCAGAAGATGGAGTATTACTTCTTAATTCTATTTTAACAGTTCGAAAAGGTTTACCAGGTTCTCACAAGGACATTGGTTGGGAAAAATTTACAGATATGGTCATAAATTTGATCTCAAAAAGAAAAAATAATATAGTTTTTTTATTATGGGGTTCTTTTGCTAAGTCAAAAATTAAATTAATTGAAAATAAGGATAATCATCTTATTTTGTCGTCTTCGCATCCTTCACCTTTTTCAGCTTATAACGGATTTTTTAATAATAATCATTTTAAAAAGACCAATGAGTATTTGAGAAAGAATAAGATTAATATGATTAATTGGTAGATTTTATTTGATTACTTTCAAGAATCTATTCCATCTAATAGCACTGAATAAATTATCCTCCTGATAATTATATGAAAACCAGATAAATGACGCTTCACCAAGTATATGGTCATATGGTACAAATCCCCAAAATCTAGAATCTTCTGAATTATGCCTATTATCTCCCATCATAAAGTAATAATCTTGTTTAAATGTATACTTAGAAACTATCTCATTATTAATAATTAGGTTATCATCCTCTATCTTTACATTATCTATGTTTTCATAATTAAGAATAGTAGATCCATATTTCTTAATATTTTCTTTATTTATTTCAATTTCTAAATTTTTGAAAGGGATTAGAAGTGGACCATAAAAATCAGTATTCCAAGGATAAGTTTCTTGGTCTGGAAATATTCTACCGGTTGTTAATGATTTGTCCATTCTATATAGTATTACATCATCAATAAAGGATTCATTTCCAATAGCGTTTGCATTTTCTTCCTTAGTGTTTATATAATAACCGTTTGTTACTTTGGTATATTCCCAGATATCATATTTTCTGAAAACTCTTTCATTAATTGTGGTGTTTGTTTGGAGAAAATATCTATTCTGTAATCCTTCTGGAATCTCAAGAATTTCACCATTAATTTTAACATCTCCATTATCAATTTCTATAGTATCAGTTGGTAAACCGACACACCTTTTAACATAATAAGTTTTTAAATCTAGAGGTTTATCTAATTCATTTGGATAATTAAATACAACAACATCATTTCTTTCAACTTCTCCAAAACCTGGTAACCTAAATGTAGGTAATTGGATCCAATCTAAATATGATTGGATATCTGTACCCCAAATTTTTTGATGAGTTAGTGGAACCTGAAGTGGAGTTTTAGGAGTTCTAGGCCCATAATTTAATTTATTCACAAATAGAAAGTCACCTACTAATAAAGATTTTTCCATTGATGGGGTAGGGATAGTAAATGCTTCAAATGTAGCCCATCTGATTAANGTGGCAGCGATTACTGCAAATAATAAGGCATCAAACCATTCTCTTACTGGACCTTTCTTCATAAGTGCAAATCTAATTTTTTAAACTTAATTGAATAATTTTTTAACAAATTATTTAGAATGAAAAATATAATGAGACACCCACCAAATTACTAGTATTTATCTTCTCAAGAGATGGTTTAACTCTAACGCTTAAATCNTTGTTTATATCAAATTCATTTAAATGTGCAAAAATATGAGCGTCAACTATATTCAATAAATAATATACTCCAGTGAAAATTATTAGCATATCTCTATTTCTTCTCCAGAAATCCATATTTCTCTCCAAGGAATTTCTACTAAAATTTGGAAATGGATTAACTGTTAATGCGTCATCATCAATTTCATAGGTTAATGCTGTTTTAAATTCATGATACATGTCATTATTAAATTTAATATAATGTCCTATAACAGCATATCCTCCATATATAACAGGTAATTTCCAATACTGCTTNTTGTANACTTGNCCTAAACCAGGTACAATAGCAGATAATCTTGATGCTTTTTGTGGATTGAATACTTTAATCTTTTCATCTTGAGAAAACCCTATGCTAGATGTAAAGATTATAAGAAAAAGAATTTTTTTCATTTAAATAATATCTAATAATTCAAGTATTCTGTTTAAATCATTAGTTGACTTGTATGGTATTATAATTTTTCCACTTTTATCATCACCTTGNGTTGTNATTTTTGTTCCAAAATATGATGACAATTTTGACTCTATTTTTTCTAAATTATTAGTTCTTGATTTTTCCTTTGGTATTGACCTTTTTTGTTTGTTTAAATTTCTAACCAATTCTTCNGTCTTTCTTACAGATAGTTTGTTTACTAGTATTAGTTGATAAATTTTTAGTTGTAACTCGCTTGTTTCTATAGCTATTAAAGATCTTGCGTGACCCATTTGAATCTTATTATCCTTTAGCCCTTTCTGAATAGTAGGGGGGAGCTTTAAGAGTCTTAAATAATTATTGATAGTTGTTCTATCCTTTCCAACTCTGGCACCTAATTTTTCTTGGTTGATTTTTAATTCATCTATAAGTTTTTTATATGATATAGCAATTTCTATTGAATTTAGATTTTCTCTTTGAATATTTTCAATTAAAGCTAATTCTAGTAAATTTTTATCATCTGTATCTCTAATAAATGCAGGTATTGTCTTATTTCCAATAAGTTTTGAAGCCCTAAATCTTCTTTCACCCGATATTAATTGAAATTTATCATTATCAATTCTTCTAACAGTTATTGGTTGAATAATTCCATGTTGCTTAATTGATAGAGATAACTCTTTGATTTTCTCTTCATTAAATGATTTTCTGGGTTGATCTTTATTTATTTCAATTTTATTAATTTGAATCTCATCAAAGATGCTTTCTTCAACTTTTTTTTCAGAAACATTTAATAATGATCCTAATCCTCTACCTAAAGTGTTTCGTTTGTTTACCATTCAACTTTTACTGTACCATTTTTATCTACAACTTCTTTTGCTAAATTTAGGTAGCTTATCGATCCTTTACAACTAGCATCATAAGATATTACTGGAATACCGAAAGAAGGAGCCTCACTCAATTTAACATTTCTTGGAATAATAGTATTAAATACAAGATTTTTAAAATGAGTCTGAACTTCTTCAACTACTTGATTACTTAGTCTAAGTCTGACATCGTACATACTCATTAATATACCCTCAATTGTTAATTTTTTATTTAGATCNTTCTGAATAAGTTTGATTGTTTCTAATAGTTTACCAAGACCTTCTAATGCAAAATACTCACATTGTACAGGTATTATAACAGAATCAGATGCAACCAATGAATTAACTGTAACAATACCAAGAGAGGGAGAACAATCTATTATTATGAAATCATAATCATCTTTTATGCTATCTACGCAAGATCTCATCCTCAAGTCTCTATCTTTGATATCAACCATTTCGACTTCAGCTCCNACTAAATCAATGTCNGATGGTAAAATATCTAAAAAGTCTACATCTGAATTAATAATACAATCAGAGTCAATTTCATTATTTATCATGCACTCGTAAACAGTTTTTTTTATAGTTTTTGAATCAATCCCTAATCCTGAGGTTGCATTAGCTTGTGGGTCAGCATCTATAATTAATGTTTTATACTCTAATGCAGCTAAACTTGCAGCTAAATTAATTGATGTAGTAGTCTTACCAACACCTCCTTTTTGATTTGCAATAGAAATTACTTTGCCCATTTAGATAGTTAATTATAAAACTTAATTTATTTATTTTTTTTATTATTTTCTTGCCTTGCCTTCATTGCTTCTTCAATTCTTAACTGAAAACTAGATTTTTTTGTGTTAACAGTTCTCTTTCTGTTAAATTCTATCTCTTTTTTTATTTTCTCTTCATCCACAAATCTTTTGAAGATAAAAATTTGAGCATAAGAAGCTACGTTTGAAAGAAAATAATAATATGTTAATCCCGATGAAAAATTATTAAAAATAAATAAAAACATAATTGGCAGAACATATTGAATTGTTTTCATTGGTCCTTCCATTGTTTGCATTTGTGAATTTGCCTTATTTATTAAAATAGTAGAAACAGTCATTAAGATTGTAAATAAACTAATATGATCACCATATAGTGGAAGATAAAAAGGGAGATCTAAAATTGAATCATAATTTGATAGATCTGTAGCCCACAAAAACGATTTACCTCGTAATTCAATAGCGTTAGGAAGGAAATAGAATACAGATACTAAAATTGGTAACTGGAATAATATCGGAAGACATCCTCCTAATGGGCTTACCCCTGTTTTTTGATATAATTCCATTATTTCTCCTTGTGACTTCTGCATGTCGCCATCATGTTTTTTCCTTATATCTTGAATCTCTGGATTCAAAACCTTCATTTTTGCCATTGAGAGATGGGACTTGAATGTTAGAGGTGTAACAACTATTCTAATTAGAAATACCATGAAGAGAATGATAAGACCGTAATTAGATGTAATATTTTCCAAAAAATTAAAAATTGGTACAATGATGTATCTGTTAAATCCTCCTACACCAAACCATCCAAGATATAAATTGTTATGAAATTCATAATCTATGTCTTTTAATATTGAATATTTATTGGGACCAAAGTAATATTTTAAAGTAATTGTATTATTTACAAAAGGTATTTCTGAATTTAAAGTAAATTTTTTGTTGAATAAGTCACTTTCTTGATATTCAGAAGTTAAACTACTGTTTACAATATAATTTTCAGATATAACAGCAGAACTAAAAAATTGTTGTTTGAAAGAAACCCACCTTAATTCCTCCTCTATATCAATTCTTTCAAGATCAGAAGAGCTTGCTGAGGTGTAGTCAAACTCATCATCTTTAGTGAAATAATTAATTCTTGTCTGATTTTTTTCATTTGTTATATTATTCTCTTGGTGTAAGAGGTTACTTGACCAGTTAAACTTTAAGTTTTGAGGATTAATAAATCTATCATTAAGTAATATTTTTGATTCAATTAGGAAACCATCATTTATTTCATATATAACAGTGATTTTTTTCTGATCTATATCTGATGCAGTAAAAGTAACTATTTTGTTTTCTCCATTACTTTGAATTTTTTTATCAAATATAATTTCATTAAATCTACTGTTTTTGCCGTCATTAATAACAATATCAAAATTTCCACTCTCTCCATAAATATTTACCTTTTCGTTGACAGGATTTGTATAATCTTTGAGTTTGACATCAGAAATAATTGCTCCCTTGTTACTAAATGTTATAATTATATTTTCATTTTCAATAACAAATGACTCCTCTTGAATGTTTGAGTTGAACCTTTCATCAATATTATTTTCTTTTATGCTTTCAATATTTTCAACGGTATTATTATCAACAGATTCAGTTGCTACTACCTCATCAGAAACTTCNGGTGATGTATTTTGACCTGGAGGGAAAAATGTATAATAAGTAAGAATTAAAAGCATTATAAGNGTAAATCCTATAAATCTATTATTGTCCATTTTTAATTGATTTTATTTTTTTAACAAAACTAATGAATAGTGGGTGAGGTTTTAATACTCTACTTCTATATTCTGGATGATATTGAGTTCCAATGAACCATGGATGATTTTTTAATTCAATTACCTCAACTAAATTTAATTTTTTNTTAACTCCTGAAGTTACCATCCCATTATCATTAAATTCTTTCTTAAATGAATTGTTAAATTCATATCTNTGTCTATGCCTCTCTTTAATCTCATTACTTTTATATGTNTTATATACTAGAGACCCTTTTTCTAAAGAACAATTATATGATCCCAATCTCATTGTTCCTCCTTTATTTTTAATATTTTTTTGACCTTCCATTAAGTCTATTACAGGGTAAGGAGTATTTTTATCAAATTCTGTGGAGTGTGCATTTTTATTTTTTAATACATTTCTAGAAAATTCTATACATGCACATTGCATGCCAAGACAAATTCCAAAAAATGGAATATTATTTTCTCTTACATGCTTGATTGCAGATATTTTACCCTCAACACCTCTCTCACCAAACCCAGGAGCAACAATTACACCGTCAATATTTNTAAGATTTTTTTTAATGTTTTTACTATCTAAATCTTCAGATAAAATCCATTTAATATCTACTTTAGAATTTAAATTTGCTCCAGCATGAATTAAAGATTCAGATATTGATTTATATGCATCATGAAGAGAAACATACTTACCNATTATAGCAATATTTAGAGTATTATTAGAAGAGTGTAAATTTTTTAAAAAGTNCTTCCATCTACTTAATCTTAGNGGTTTTTTCTTTTTTATTTTTAAATAATTCAAAACTATTTCATGTAATCTTTCTTCCCTCATTAAAACNGGCACATCATAAATAGATTTAGCGTCAATTGATTCTATAACTGAATTNTTTTCAACATTACAAAAAAGAGCAAGTTTATTTTTGATTTCTCTNCTTATTTTATGTTCACTTCTNCACACAAGAATATCTGGTTGTATTCCAGCTTCTAATAATTTTTTGACAGAATGTTGAGTTGGTTTAGTTTTNAATTCACCTGATGTTGACAGNTAAGGAATAAGAGTCAAATGTATNTTAAGAAAATCTTCTCTTTTTAAGTCAAATTTAGCTTGTCTTACAGCCTCAAAAAATGGTAAAGATTCTATATCACCTATGCATCCACCAATTTCAGTAATTATAATTTCAAAAGAATTATTTTTTCCAATTTTATAAAAGCTGTTTTTAATTTCATCAGTAATGTGAGGTATAACTTGAACTGTTTTTCCTAAAAATTCCCCTTTTCTCTCTTTAGAAATTACATTATTATAAATTCTCCCAGTAGTTACATTATTATCTTGTGAAGTGGTAATTCCTAAAAATCTTTCGTAATGTCCAAGATCCAAATCTGTTTCAGCTCCATCCTCAGTTACATAACATTCACCGTGCTCATAAGGACTCATTGTACCCGGATCAATATTTAAATATGGATCAAATTTTTGGATTGTTACCTTGTAACCAACAGCTTTTAGAAGTAATCCCAGAGATGCAGAAATTATTCCCTTTCCTAGTGAAGACGTTACTCCACCCGTTACGAAGATGTATTTTTTTTTCATAATTACTTATATACTGTAACGGGAACCAAATTTAGGTTAAATAATTATATTCCTTTATAAAATTCAATTTTATTCAAAACCAAAAACTAATAATTTAAATTTGCATNAAATTATGAATTTTAAAGAGCACATAGAAAGAGATAAAAATTTAAATCTAATTAAGGATCTAACTCTTCATTTAGAAATAAAATCTTATTTAGTTGGTGGATATGTTAGAGACATTCTAATAAGCAGAGATTGTAAGGATATAGATATTATGACTATCGGTGAACCCTATGAATTAGTTGAAAATATTTCTAAAAAGAAAGGGTTTTCTGACTTTAAAATTTTTAAAAACTTCGGTACTGCTGCTGTAAATTTTAAAAAATTTAATTACGAGTTTGTTGGTGCTAGAAAAGAATCTTATAATAAAAGTTCAAGAAATCCAGATGTTTCACCCGGTCTATTTCAAGATGACATGAAAAGAAGAGATTTCACAATTAATGCTCTAGCAGTTTCGATGAATAAAGACTATGGGGAATTAATTGATACTTTTAATGGTCTTGAGGATTTGAAAAATAAACTTATTAAGACTTGTGATGATCCTCATAAAACATTTGATGATGATCCTCTTAGAATGATGAGAGCAATTAGATTTGCGACTCAACTTAATTTTGATATTGAAGAGTCAACATTTGAATCAATTTGTAATAATGCAGAAAGAATTAAAATAATTAGTCAGGAGAGAATCACAGATGAATTAAATAAAATTATATTATCAGAAAAACCTTCATATGGTTTTAAGCTTCTCTATGTTTCTGGAATATTAAAGCATATTTTTCCTGAAATGAATAATCTTCAAGGCGTTGAGAAAATAAACAATCATTCTCATAAGGATAATTTTTATCACACATTAGAAGTTTTAGATAATACATGTAAAGTTTCTGATGACCTATGGTTAAGATGGTCAGCTATACTTCATGACATAGCAAAACCACATACTAAAAGATACAAGGAAAATGTTGGGTGGACTTTTCATGGACATGAAGATTTAGGTGCAAGATTGGTACCTAAAATCTTTAAAAAATTAAGATTACCCCTTAATCATAAGATGAAATATGTTCAGAAATTGGTTAGACTCCATTTAAGGCCAATAGCCTTAGTTAAAGATCATATTACAGATTCTGCAATAAGAAGATTAGTTTTTGATGCTGGAGATGATATTGATGATCTACTTAAGTTATGTAGAGCAGATGTAACAACTAAAAATCCAGATAAGTCAAAGAGATACCTTAAAAATTTTGATATTGTCGAAAGTAAAATAGAAATAGTTGAGGAAAATGATAAAATAAAAAATTTTCAACCACCTGTTTCTGGTGAAGAAATTATTAATATTTTTGCTATTAAACCATCAAGGGTAGTTGGAGAATTAAAAAATGAAATAAAAAATCAAATACTTGACGGTAAAATTAAAAATAATAAAGATGAAGCTTTAAATCTTCTTACCAGATTAGGTAAATCAAAAGGTTTAAAACCAATAAAGTAATATTATGAAAACAAAATCTATTTTAATCTTAATTTTCTTTTTTATTCAATTCAATTCAGTTGCACAGGAAACTGACTTCGATATTCAAAAGTCAATNTACGAAAAAGCAAAGTCATATAATGATCCAAATGTTGCTATATCTGCACTTTATAATATGATAGCTATTCAACCTGACAACATATTATTAAAAGATTCTCTCATGAGAGAATATTTATCTTTATCTCAATGGGCTCCAACGTATATGATTTCTAGAGAAATACTNACTGCTCAGCCAAATAATAATTTTGCTTTGGAAGTTTCTTGTGTCTCATTACAGAATNTAGGTTTAAAACAAGANGCNTTAAATGAATATGAATCATTATATCTNAGNACNGANAGAATTGATGTTTTATATACNATNACCTCNCTTCAATTTGAATTAGGTAATNTNACTGAGAGNTTAACNAATTTAGANATTNTANTAAATAATAGTCAAACNGAAGANATGGTAGCNAGNGTTAGTAAAGGACANAANGANACNCAAGATGTNCCNTATAGAGCTCAATTAAATTACNTNAAAGGATTAGTTTANNTTGAGAGAGATGAGAAAGAATTAGCTANAAAAGCNTTNNANNTGGCATTAANTNTNTCTCCNGANTTTNAAAATGCNTCNGATAAATTANNTNCACTNTANNTTTTTTTATAAAANNTNCCNTNTTCNCATACATANATATCTNTTTTATANTTNTNCATNAGATTATAATTATGCGTAGTCATGATTATGCTTGTTCCTCTATTATTAATATCCATTAATATATTCAGTATTTTCTCTGCTACTTCAGGATCGAGATTACCTGTTGGTTCATCTGCAATTATCAATTTGGGATCATTTACAATTGCTCTTGCTATTACTAATCTTTGTTGCTCACCTCCAGATAATTCATAAGGATAATTTTCTCCCTTATTTTCTAAGCCAACAATTTCAAGTAGAGAATTTATTTTATCATCAATTTTTTTTTGATTATCCCATCCAGTAGATGTCATAACAAATTTTATATTTTCATAAGCATTCCTATCTTGAAACAATTGAAAATCTTGAAAGATTATTCCGATTTTTCTCCTTAAAAAAGGTAATTCAGCTTTAGATAATTGAGAAATATTTTGATTATCAAAATTCATAGTACCCATTTTTAGTGGGATATCAGAGTAAATTGTCCTAAGTAAAGAACTTTTTCCACTTCCTGTTTTTCCAATTATATAAATAAACTCACCTTCTCTTAAGGTTAAATTTACATCATTAAGTATCGTTTTATAATGATGAAATATGGTGGCATTTTCTATATCAAGTAAATTGTTTCCCATTATTTCAAACTTAGTTTTTGAAGTTTACCAAATTCTAATCCGTTAATGTATTCAACTATTTCATCATCAGAGCTTGAAACTCCATAAGATTTAATTTTGTCAATCGGTCTATCTGCTCTAAAGTAATCAACAAGAATCATATTATCATTTCTGAGTTGAATATAATCAGGAATTTTAGCTTTACCTTTTATTTTGATAATGTACATAATAAAAAAGGCAAACTAGATTCGCACCGCTACAACCACTTACCCTTGCTTCTTTCCAGACCTGGGGGATTCAGCAGGAGCTGGTCGTACTAGCTTGCCGCATTA
>NZWZ01000036.1 GCA_002701745.1 Flammeovirgaceae bacterium | reverse complement strand
TGAACCTGCTTTATACCTTATAGAACTAAATGGGATTTTAAATTCTCCAGTCCAATATCCATCATGAACCTTTGCTCCTGAAAACCACTTAGTATTCCAGTTAATATTAAAAGCTCCGAAACCTCCTCTACTTCCACCACCTGAACCGAATGATCCCTCACCACCATCTGATAGCAATGCTTCTCTCTGAATATTATAAGGTGATAATCCAAAATTATATCCATTAGTTTCATCTTGAAATGTGTCAAAAGTGAAGGAAATATAATCTGTAGATCCACCAAAGAAATCTCTTTTTAAATCTCCCAATATAAATTTCATGGAGGAGATATCTTCCATCTTGGCAAATAAATAAAGGAATTTATCATCATATGCAACTCTAAATTCTGTCTCTAGTTGTGCAGATACTGTGTCTCTAGGAAAATATTGGACAAAATCAGAGGAAACTTGAGCTTCTTTCCAAAATGATTCCTTCATCTCACCATCCAAAACAATTTCTTCTGAAACTTTTTTAGCAAAAATCTTTCTTTTTTCTTTTTGAGAAAAAACACTAATATTAATTAGGCAAAATAATATTGTTAAAAAGAATTTATTAATCATTTCTGTAAGCTTACGTAATTAGATGATTCTTGTTGAAAAATCTTTCTAAAAAAACTATTTTTTGAAAAGATCAACAAAAATAGGAGTAGCAACAAAAATAGATGAATATGTTCCTACAATTATTCCAACCAGAAGAGCAAAAGAAAAACTACTTAAGGATGGACCACCAAATAAAAATAATACTAGTACGACAATAAATGTTGTCATTGAGGTTATCAAGGTTCTACTAATTGTCTTATTTATAGATTCATTAACAACAGGAATCATTTCACTTCCTGCTTTAATCCCTAGATTTTCTCGAATTCTATCAAATACAACAACGGTATCATTTATGGAATAACCAATTATAGTTAATAAAGCTGCAATAAAAACTTGATCGATCTCATACGAAACTCCAAATAAGTTGGCAATAGCAAATGCTGATATAACAAAAAGTGTATCATGGAACAAAGCAAAAACAGCACCAGTAGAAAATTGCCATTTTCTAAATCTTATCAAGATATAGATAAAGATTGCAATAAGAGCGAATATACCCGAACTTATGGATGAATTTTGAATATCATCCGCTATAGTTGCACCAACCTTAGATGAGCTAGATATTGTAAAATTCTCAGTGTCTAACATAGAATCATCTTCAATGAAACTTAGATTAGTAATGTTTTCTAGACCACTAACTAGTTGATTTTTAACATTTATATCTGCATCATCTGAATCATCATTAATTAAATAAGATGTTGTAATTTTAAGAATATTATCTGAACCAAAGGTCTTCACTTCAACACCTTCATTATTAAATGATCGTTGTAGGCCATTTTCAATTTCCGATGGAACTTGAACTTCACTGAAAGTAACAACATAAGATCTACCTCCCTTAAAGTCAACACCAAGAGTTAATCCCTTAATTATCAAAGAAATGATTCCTACAGAAATAAATCCTATAGAAAAATAATAAGCTAGCTTTCTTCTACCTAAAAAATCAATGTTGAGAGATGTTAGCAAATTTCTTGAGAATGGAAAAGAAAATCTCAATGAGCTTTTATCACCATTTCTACTTAACCTCTCTACTATAACTCTTGTGATATATACTGCAGAGAAGAAAGAACATATAATTCCTATAATTAATGTTATTGCAAATCCTTTAACAGGACCTTGACCTAAATTATATAAAATTAAGCCTACTAATAAAGTAGTAAAGTTTGCATCAATAATTGATGTAAAGGCTTTATCGTATCCATTAGAAATTGCCTGTTTAAGATTCGCTCCATTTCTAAGTTCTTCTTTAATTCTCTCAAATATTAAAACATTAGCATCAATTGACATACCAATTGTTAAAACAATACCAGCTATACCTGGTAATGTTAGAGATGCAGATAACTGAGCTAAAATTCCAAGAATGAAGAATATATTAAAGAAAAGTGCCAAATTAGCAATGATTCCACCACCTGAATAGTAAAATATCATAAACATTAGTACTATTATTAATCCAGCCATAATTGATTGAAATCCTTGGCTTTGAGCTACCTTACCAAGAGTAGGTCCAATAACAACATCCTCAACAATAGTTGTTGGAGCAGGGAGTGTTCCAGCCTTTAAAATATTTGCTAAGTCTTGTGCTTCTTCTATAGTAAAATCACCAGTTATCTGTGAATTACCATTTGGGATTTCATTTTGCACAAATGGAGCAGAATAAACATAATTATCAAGAACAATAGCAACTCTTCTTCCAATATTTGTTGAAGTTAATCTTCGCCAATTTTTAGCACCATTAGAATTCATCTGCATTGATATTGATGGTCTAGCGCTTTGATCAAGATCTTGTCTAGCGTCAGTTATTACTTCCCCTGTCAATGGAGCTTTTCCACCCCTTGAAGTTTTGATAACAAATAATTCAAGAACTTGGTCACTTGGGTCAGCAGTATTTTCAGTTGGCTTTACTGCCCATAAAAATTTAATTGTATTAGGAATTAATTGCTGTACTTTATCATCTGATAAAATAGTATTGATTGACATAGTGTCTTCTAAATTATAGAATAAACCACCAAACTCTGATCTTAGATTAGATAGTAAAGGTGAAGATGAATTATTTAACTGATTGTCTTCAGTATCATCAACAGACTCTGTATTTTCAGTATTTTCAGTATTACCTGATAATAAAGACTCAATATCATCAGATTGTGATGTGTTGTCTATTTCTGTATTTTCTTCTAATAAATTATTTTTTAATATATTTTGGGAAACCGCAAACTGATCAATAATCTGAATAGTTTGAGAAACCTCAGTTTCATTCAGCTCTGATACTTCCCAAAATTCTAATTTCGCAACGCCTTGTAATAATTTCCTTACTCTTTCTGGATTATCAACGCCTGGTAATTCAATTTGAATTCTACCTGTACCTTGTAATCTCTGAATATTTGGTTGAGATGTGCCAAATCTATCAATTCTAGTCCTTAAGATGTTAAAAGATCTATCAATAGCGCTTTCAACTTCTTCATTGATAATGTCTAAAATTTCAGAGTCCGAAGAATCAAACCCTATTCTTCCTCTATTAGCAACCGTAGCAAAAATTTGAGCTAAATTCTTTTGTGGAGCAATAGTATTAAACTCAGAATAAAATTCAGATATGAAATCTAATTGAGTTCCTTTAATATTTTCTCTAGCTTGTGATATAGCTTGTAAAAAATCTGGATCCTGACTATTTGAAGATAATCCTACTAATATATCAACTGGAGAAACCTCTAAGGTTACGTGCATACCACCCTGCAAATCAAGGCCAAGATTAAGTTCAGATTCTTTAATGTCCTTAAATGTAAAGTCGGAAACCAAGTTGTATACTGGCTTATTCCAAATCGAATCTAAGTATTTCTGTTTTTTCTTGAAATCAATATTTCCCTCATTATCTCTAGAAATTTCAGTTGCTTCACCTTGAATTCTTTGTGACACAAAAGTAAACTGCAGATAATATATCGATAGGAATGATATTGTAATCGTTAAAAAATATATTAATCCTTTATTCTTCATTTTCTTTTTTCAAAAATCAGTTGACAAAAGTATGGAAATTAATGGAAATTAACTAAGAGGGAAATTAATAATTATTTACTCTACTTTCTTCAATAATATAATTTAGTGTTGACTCTGCTCCAGTGGAATTATCAAAATCATTATTTATTATCTTATCAACAGTCTCTTTGTGAGGGAGAATAAAATTATTATAGGCTGGAAGCACATGATTTTCGTATTTATATATAACATCAGACTTATCNTATCCTCTAATTTTNTGATCTCTTTTAATTCTTCTTTCAACCATTTTATCAATATNACAATCAATGAATATTGATTTGTCTAATAAGCTAACAATTTCTTTGTTATTGAATAAAAANAANCCCTCTANCAAAATTATTTTTTTTGGAAACACAGAAATTATTTTTGGGGAAATNTCTGGATTATTAAAAGTGTATTCCTNTCTTTCAANTTTTTCTCCATTTTTTATTTTTTTNAGNTCATANATAAATTCATCTAAATAGAAAGATGAAGGAAGATCAAAATTGTAATTACCATTAGCATCTTTTGTTTGTTCNTCNCTTTTTTTATAATAATTATCCTGATATATAACTGATACATTATCAGANCCTAAATTCTCTAATACATATTTGACAATAAAAGATTTCCCAGAACCGCTGGACCCACATATACCAAATAGTTTGTTATTATTTTCCATTAAGAAAATTTACTAATTTATTTACTGCTATCCCCCTATGTGAAATAGCATTTTTTTCATTTANAGTTAACTCTGAAAATGTTTTATNAAANCCCTCAGGNACAAAAATAGGATCATAACCAAANCCNNCATTTCCAACTTTTTCTTCTGTTATCTTNCCATTAATAACTCCTTCAAAGAAATATCTTGTATTATTTAGAATAAGACAGATGNCTGTTTTAAATGAAGCGTTTCTATCTGATTTATNTTTTAAATTTTTNAGAACTAGATTAATNTTTTCTTCTGAATTACAATTTTCNCCAGCATATCTTGCTGATTTTACTCCGGGAAGTCCANCTAGGGAGTCAATAAAAAGACCAGTATCATCAGAAAAACAATCAATATTATATTTATTNTATATGAAACTTGCTTTTAGTTCTGCATTACCTTGGATNGTATTTTCGGTCTCAGCGATATCTTCTGANAAATTCAAATCATCTAAAGAAACTATTTTATAATTAGTTAATAAATTTTGAACTTCTCTTAATTTATTTTTATTACCTGTTACAAAACAGATTTCATTCATTTTCTGATCTTAATTAGATTAATATCAAAAATCAAAATGGAATTTTCAGGTATTTCTGGACTATTAGTATTTCCCGTTTCTCCAAAAGCATTACCAGACGGCATCATTATTTTGATTGAACCTCCTTGACTTATTTTACTTAAAGAAACTCCAAGGGCATATTTAAAATCAGATAATTGAGCTAAATAACCGTGATCTGAAACTACAGGGAAAAAGCTACCTAAACCATTATAAGTGTAAGTGATTGGAGAGTAATATTTTGTTTCATCAAAGTACCCTATACTTTCAGCTAATGACTGTATATTGGTGTCAAATATTACAAGGTCTANCGAATCATTNGTAAAAAATATTGAGTCGTTAGTATAGTAACCTGCTAGATGTATGCTAACAATGTCATTAGTTTCAGGATAAATTTGCTCATTTCCATAGTCNATAATAGAATAATAAACACCAGAATTAGTAGAATCTACATAGTTAATACCTTCNGTTTCCAAGTAAGAAAAAATGAGAGATAAGTCCGTNCTCCTCTGGTTTAAGGAATCTAATTCTTCCTGAACTGGATCATATACATCAATATAAACTTCTTCANTATTACAAGAAATAGTTNAAATAAGAAGAATTAATAATATAAAATTTCTCATTATTTAATGACTNGTAATTTGATTCTAAAAATAAGAATGGAATTTTCTGGAATAGAATTTGTAGANGTATTACCATATGCTAGACCTGAAGGTATTATTAATAGTATTTGACCTTCCTCATCAACATAAGGTAAACCTAACTCCCATCCTTGAATTACTTCACCAGATCCTAAAATTAACTCGAACGGTTGATTAGTATAATTTCTATCAAATTCTCTNCCATTTAATAGCTGTCCTACATATTCCACACTTAGGGTATCTCCTATNTNTGGATATTTTTGATTTCCNAANTCTAATGTCTTATAGTGTAAACCATTTTCAAGAGACTCGAAACCTGAAAGNTTATTCTCTTCAATATATCCTTTAATTCTATCTATATCTAAAGCTAATTGTTCTTGCTTTGTCCTAGTAACTGTAGTATTATCTTCCGTACAAGAAAATAATACAGNTGTAATAAATAGTACNAGGATTTTTTTCATTAATTCTAATAATCTAATACTTGAATTTCAAATATGAGTACAGCATTAGGAGGTATAACTCCACCTGCNCCAGCAGCACCATATCCAAGAGGACTAGGTATATATATCTTACCTTCTGCTCCTTTATTAAAATAAGTAATTCCTTCATCCCATCCTCTAATAACCATACCTCTTCCTAATTGGAATGANAAAGGCTCNTTTCTGCTTAATGAAGAATCAAAAACCTCTCCGTCTAGAAGCATTCCCGTATAATGAACNGTTACATTATCACCGGCTGAAGCATTTGTACCTGTTCCCTTTTTTGTAACTTCATAATAAAGACCACTCTCTGTTTTAGTAGCGTCTATATTATTCTCCTTTAAGTAATTTTCAATTAATTCTAAATCAATCGATAATTGTTTTTCATTATTTAATTCCATTTCTTGTTGCATTTTTTCATATTGTTCTCTTTGGAAATCCTCAAAATCTGATTCAGACATAACATTTTGAACTCCACAATAAAAGCTAATCAATTTATTTTTTACTGAATCTGGCATATCTACTGATTGTGGTGCATTTTCGAAGAATTGTTCGGTGGTAAGCTGNAAAAACACACTATCTCCCAANACTAAATTATCAATAACATCGTAAATTATGCCATTNTTTTTCCAAGTAGAATCTTTCCTTAGAACAACTGGATCTTTACCAACTTTATTTAATAATTCATTACCNTCATAATCAAAATATTTAAGATTAAGAAGAACTATTTCNCCTTCCTGAATCTGTGATGCTGATCCAGTTTTTAGNTATTTTATTTCAACNCCATTATCCAAAGTTTTTTCTTTATCAACGCATGAAAANATTAATATTGTTAAAGAAAGAAGTATTATATTTTTTTTCATATTAGTAATTTAAGTCCTTNGAGTATTTTGATATATCCTTTAAAAATTTTTCCAAAGCTACTGAAAGTTTATCTTCTAAGCTTCCACCTGCAGCATTTTTATGTCCTCCACCATTAAAATATTTTTTAGCAAACTCATTAACGGAAAACTGGCCTATTGACCTAAATGAAAACTTAATTCTTTCTTTTGTTTCAATTATTAAAACCGCCATGTTAACATTACTTATTGATAGNGCATAATTNACAAGACCTTCAGTATCACCTTTTTTAAAGTTGTGATCTTTTAAATCTTTTCTTGACAATACAATATATGCTGCATTTCCGTTAGAAATTACTTCTAATTTTTCAGATAGGGCNTATCCAATGAGTTTAAGCTTATCTAATGAGTTTGAGTCATATATTTTATTATTAATAAATCCTATGTCGACCCCCCTAATCATCAAATCTGAAACAATTTTATGAACTTTAGGAGACATCGAAAATTTAAATGATCCTGTATCTGTTAATATTCCTGTATATAATGCCTCTGATATGTCTTTATCAACAGCATTAGAATCAAGCTCAATTAAAAAATTATAGACTAATTCAGCAGTAGCTGAAGCTTTTACGTCATGAATTTTGAAATCATAAAAATCACTTGGATCAAGATGATGATCTATCAATACCTTTTTTGCTTTAGANTCTGAAATGTAATCTCCAAGTTCATTAATTCTATTAAGATTATTGAAGTCTAAACAAAAAATTAGAGAAGCATTTTTAATTTTTTCTTGAGATTCATTTTTAGAATTAGAATAATTTATAATAAGTTCATCATTTTTCATCCATTTNAGGAAATCTGGATAATCATTTGGGACTATTANAGATACATCATGGCCCATTTTGATCAAAAAATTCAGTAGTGCTACAGATGATCCAATTGCATCTCCATCCGGGTTTACATGAGTAGTAATTACTACATTCTGTTTTNCACTTAACAAATTTTTTAGTTCTNGCATTTCAATTATTTAGCATGCAAAAGTCAATAAATAATATTGAAAANTAAAATTTATTATCGAATTAAGAGTCCTTTTTAATTTGAGTACAATATTATATGTTTGCAAAAAAAAACGATGAGTGGAAATAAGACTTTTACAATAATTAAACCAGANGCATTCAAATCAGGATATTCTGGCCCAATAATTAAAATGATCGAAGATGCAGGCTTCTCATTAAAAAATATGAGACTTGTAAGATTAGATCAAGAATCTGCAGGTAAATTTTATGCAGTACATGAAGACAAACCTTTTTTTGGAAGATTATGTGATTATATGTGCTCAGGATCGATTATTGTTATCGAGTTAGAAAAAGAAAATGCAGTAGAGGATTTTAGAAAATTAATTGGAGCAACTAATCCAGAAAATGCTGAAGANGGAACAATAAGAAAGCTTTATGCAACTTCAATTGAAGCTAATGCTATTCACGGATCTGATTCTGATGAAAATGCTNAAATTGAGATTAATTTCTTTTTTTCATAANNCTANTTAGCCTTAGATATCCAGAAATTATTTAAACCATTNCCAATTGATANTTTNATTTTNGNGTCTTGAATAAGTTCAAGAATTGCGAGAAAATTATAAATCACCAANATTTTTANTGGNTTTTCTTCAATTAGTTTNGAGAAAGCAACTTTAGATTTTGATTTAAGAAGATTAATAATAAATTTTTTCTGTTCNGGTATAGTATAAGGGTAATTNTANATTTCATGCTTAGGCTTATTCTGCTCAACATTATACTTATCAATAGCGTTTTTGAATACAACTAGTAACTTATACAAATCGATATCTTGAAGTTCNGTCTCGACCTTTGCTCTTTCTCCAATNACATTTAACTCTGAAAATAANTTTCCCCTAGATACTTTTTCTTGTCTATATTCTTCCAGCTTAGAAAAGTCATCAATAACTGACTTGTATTTCTTATACTCAATAAGGTGCTCTACTAATTCCTCTCTTGGGTCAATTTCGTTTCCTTCTTCATCAACTGAAAGTCTGGGAAGAAGCATTCTTGATTTTATNCTCATTAATGTAGCAGCAACAACAATAAACTCACTTGCAACTTCAATATTCATTTTCTCAAGGTCAGATATATACTCAAAAAAATCGTTGGTTATTTCTGANATAGGAATATCCATAATATCTAACTCATCTCTCTCAATAAAGAAAAGTAGCAGATCAAATGGACCTTCAAACAACGGAATTTTTATTTCATAACTCATTAGAAAATAAACACTAAAATTTTAATGTAAGGAATTAAAATAAAATTAATACTTTATAATAAAATTAATAGATTTATAAACTAATAATTNAAAAAAGAGTATAAGTATATCACANCNTATATGAATAAAACAACATTTAAAACTCTTGATAAAATTGATTTTCCTGCAGATTTAAGGAAGCTCGAAAAGAAGGATCTTAAAAATGTATGTGAAGACCTCAGAAATTTCATAATTAATTCTATCTCTGAGAATGGTGGACACTTCGGAGCNAGTTTAGGAGTAGTAGAACTTACAGTTGCATTACATTATGTTTACAACACACCAGAGGATAAAATTGTTTGGGATGTTGGTCATCAAGCTTATGGACATAANATATTAACAGGNAGGAAAGATAATTTCCACACTAATCGAGTATATAAAGGACTATCAGGCTTCCCTAAAATTTCTGAAAGCGAGTATGATACATTTGGTGTAGGTCACTCCTCTACNTCNATCTCTGCTGCATTGGGTATGGCTATTGCAGCGAAGCTCAATAATGACATGCAAAGANAACACATTGCAGTAATTGGTGACGGAGGGATGACTGGAGGCATGTCTTTTGAAGGTATGAATCATGCAGGAGATACTAANGCTAACGTAACAATTATTTTAAATGATAATTGTATGTCAATTGATCCNAATGTTGGTGCCTTAAAAAAATATTTAACAGATATTTCTACTTCTCCAGCTTTCAATAATATTAGGAATGATATTTGGAAAGTTTTAGGAAAATTAAAAAATGTTGGAGAAAGTGCACGNGGAGTTGCAAAAACAGTAGAAAAAAGTTTAAAGTCATTTGTGTTAGATAACTCTAACTTATTTGAAGCTCTAAACTTAAGATACTTTGGACCTATTGACGGTCATGATNTTGACCANCTTGTTAAAACTCTAGAAGATTTAAAAAAAATACCTGGCCCAAAGCTTTTACATTGNATAACTAAAAAAGGAAAAGGATATTCGTTAGCTGAACAAGACCAAACTAAATGGCACGCTACAGGGAAGTTTGATGTAGAATCNGGNAAAAGTTTAGCTATAAAAACAGCAAAGAAATCTCCTCCAAAATACCAAGATGTTTTTGGTAATACTATTGTAGAGCTAGCTGAAAAAAACAAAAAAATTGTTGGTGTCACTCCNGCTATGCCTTCNGGGTCNTCNTTAAATATNATGATGANAAAAATTCCTGATAGAGCATTTGATGTTGGTATTGCAGAGCAACATGCTGTCACATTTAGTGCAGGTTTAGCAACACAAGGGATGATACCTTTCTGTAATATATATAGCACCTTCATGCAAAGAGCATATGACCAAGTTATTCATGATGTATGTATACAAAAACTTCCAGTAATATTTTGTTTGGATAGAGCTGGTGTTGCAGGTTCAGATGGACCTACCCATCATGGAGCTTATGATATAGCATATATGAGATGTATTCCTAATATGATTGTATCTGCACCTATGAATGAATCTGAGTTAAGAAATTTAATGTATACTGCTCAACACACTAATGAGAATCCATTTACAATTAGATATCCTAGGGGNAAAGGAGTCCAGACAAATTGGGAGACTGAAATGGAACTCATTGAAATTGGAAAAGGCAGAACAGTCTGTGAAGGAAAAGATATAGCTATACTATCAATTGGTCACATTGGTAACTACGCCTCAAAGGCTATAAAAAAATTAAATGAAAATGATATTTTTCCATCTCACTATGATATGAGATTTGTAAAACCTTTAGATGAAGATCTATTACATGAAATTCTTAAAAATCATAAGTACATTTTAACTGTAGAAGATGGGTGTATAATGGGAGGATTTGGGTCTGCAATTATAGAATTTATGGCTGATAATAATTATAAAAATTCTATTCAAAGATTAGGGATACCAGATAGAATCATAGAACACGGCTCACAAGATGAACTATATAATGAGTGTTTTTATGATGATAAAGCTATTTATGATTTCTGTAGAAAAATGTTAGATCACCAGGGTAGTATCTACGAGGAAGTAACCATCTAGCTATTTATTAATAAGTCAAGTTCTTTAACAAAGTGGTAAACCTCTTTATAAGAATTATAAAGTGGAACAGGTGCAACTCTTAAAACATTAGGCTTTCTAAAATCAATAACAAATTTTTTATTTAACTCTTTGAATATATTTTCTGAATTTTTATGAAAATATAGGGATAGTTGAGCCCCTCTTTTTGCTGGGTTTTCAGGAGTTATTATATCAAAGTATTTTGAATAATTCTTAATGTTAATTAATCCATCATAAAGAAATTTTGTGAGTGATTTAGATTTATTGAAAATATTCTTTAAGCCAACTTTTTTAAATATTTCTAGGGATGCTAAATGAATATCTAANAGAATTACTGGAGGATTACTTATTACCCAACCTTCTGCAGATATATCTGAATCAATATTTTTCTTCATTTCAAATCTTGTTGATAATTTATTTCCCCACCATCCATCTAACCTTCTTTCTACTTTATTGAAATGTTTTGCATTAACATAAATTCCTGAAATTCCACCTGGGCCTGAATTCAAATATTTATAACTACACCAAGAGGCAAAATCAATTTGTAACTCACTTAAATTAATAGGAACATTACCAATTGCATGCGCAAAATCAACTCCTAATATTATATTATACTTTCTACACACGTTGGAAATTTTTTTAATATCTATGAGCTGTCCAGAATAATATTGAATCCCTGGTAGTAAGACCAAGTTTAATTCATCTTTGTTTTTTTCTATTTTTTCGACTATTTCATCTTCATCTAATATATTATTTTTAGGTTCTATTAGTATAAGAGATGACTCATCTAAATGATGTAATTTTAAATGAGAGTTTACTACATANCTATCAGAAGAGAATGCATGNTTCTCAATCATAATTTTTGTTTTTCTTTTACTAGGGTTATAGAAAGAAACCATTAAGAGATGAAGATTAACAGTTAGAGCATTCATTATTGCTAACTCACTAGTTGTACATCCTAAAAAGTCTTTTAAAATAAATTTTATTTTATCTTGAATTTCTATCCATGGATATTCACCAGAAAAATGAGATTCAACAGCTGAATTCTTCCATTGCTTTAAATGAGAATCAATTTTATCCTTAATTGATTTATGTTGAAGACCAAGTGAATTTCCNCANAAATAAATTTTATCACTTTTATTACCATCTCCATACTCAAATTCATTTTTTACCCATGATATTTGATCTAAGGAATCCATTTTTAAAGCANCATCTTTTTTCATATATTGAATATAAATAATTAAGAAAATAAAATCATGGATCTTTCATTAAAAGGTAAAAGAGCAATTGTTTGTGGTAGTACTCAAGGAATAGGAAAATCAATAGCAATTAAACTAGCAGAGCATGGAGCTGCAATTACNNTNATTGCAAGAAATGAGAAAAAATTAATAGATGTTATTGGTGAATTGAAGAATACAAGTTCAATGGAACATAATTTTATTGTTTCTGACTTTAATGATTTAAATACATTAGAAAAAAAATTTACAGATTTCATTAATAAAGATTTTAAACCAACAATTCTTATCAATAATACAGGTGGACCACCCCCNGGTGAAATTTCAAAAGCGAGTAAAAAAGATTTTAAAGATTACATGAGTATGCACCTGCATACAAGTCATTTTCTATCAACATCTCTACTACCAATTATGAAAAAAGAAAGTTATGGAAGGATTGTAAATATAATTTCTATCTCAGTAAAAGCACCCATTGATAATCTTGGAGTTTCTAATACAGTTCGATGGGCAATGGCTAGTTGGGCAAAAACGTTATCTAATGAAGTTGCTGAATATGGAATAACTGTTAATAATATTTTACCTGGATTCACTGATACAGAAAGACTTAGAAGTCTTATGAAAAATAGAGCTTTATCATCAAACACATCAACAGAAGAAATTACAAATAATACAATATCAAATATTCCAGCAAAAAGATTTGGTAAACCCGAAGAAGTTGCAGACGCAACAGCCTTTTTATGTAGTAAAGCTGCTAGCTACATTAATGGTATAAATTTACCAGTTGATGGTGGATTTTCTAAAAGTCTGTAAAGACTCATTTCGAAAGGAATATGAATAAAACAAAAGCAATTAAATACGCCCAAGATTTTATTATTTCTGATGGTCATATCGACTTACCATTCAGATTAAATAAAGAAGGATTATTATTTAATAAAAATATAGATCTAAACTATGAAACTAATGGAAATTTTGATATTCCAAAAGCAAAAAGAGGAGGCTTAAATTGTCCGTTTATGGCAATATATATTCCCTCAGAAAAAAAAGAAAATGAAGCTTATCAATTTGCTAACTCATTAATTGATCTTATGGAGAATGTTATAAACAGTAACAAAGATTTCAATTTTGCTTATTCACCTTCTGATGTTTTAGAAAACTTTAAAAATGGTAAAATTTCATTGCCGATGGGTATGGAAAATGGTTCAGCTCTAGGAAATGAAATCAAGAATTTAGATTATTTTTTTAAGAGAGGAATAAGATATATAACACTTACCCATGCAAAGAATAATCAAATCTGTGATTCATCATATGAAAAAGAAAAAAAATGGGGAGGATTAAGTGATTTTGGAAAACTCTTGGTTAAAGAAATGAATAGTATTGGGATGATGATTGATGTTTCTCATGTTTCAGATGACACTTTTTTTGACATTGTAAAAATTTCAAATAAACCTATAATAGCTTCTCATTCTTCTCCGAGAGTTTTAACGCCCGGTTTTGAAAGAAATTTAAGTGATGAAATGATTGAGTTAATAGCTAAAACCAATGGAGTTATTTTAATCAATTTTGGTTCTTCATTTGTTAACTCTAAATCCAATAAAATATTTACTGATATAAATGATGATGTTGAAAAGTGGAGAGTTGAAAAAAAATTTAAATCAGACGACAAAGAAGTTGAAGAATACAGAGATCAATTAATTAATAAATTAAATCCATTTGCAGACATTGAAGATGTCTTAGACGCAATAGATCATGTTTATAATTTAGTTGGTGATGATTATATTGGTTTTGGATCCGACTATGACGGACTCGGTAATACCCTACCTAAAAATCTAAAAGATGTATCAACATATATTAATCTTATAGAAGGTCTAATTAAAAGAGCCTACAGCAAAGAAAGTATTGAAAAAATATGTTATAAAAACTTTTTCAGAGCATGGAATGCTAACCTCCAAAATCATCAAATCTGATATTTTCATCAGGAACACCCATATCCTCTAGCATCTGAAGAACAGCTTGATTCATTAATGGTGGACCACATAGATAATACTCTACATCTTCAGGTTCCTTGTGCTTACTCAGATAGTTATCATAAAGTACCTGATGAATAAAACCAACATATCCATCTTTTTTATCTTCTAATTTCTTCTTTATTTCCCAATTATCTTCAGGAAGAGGCTCTGAAAGGCCAACAAAGAAATTGAAGTTTTTAAAATCTTTTTCTATTTTCCTGAAATGATCCATATAGAATAATTCTTTCTTAGATCTACCTCCATACCAATAAGAAACCTTTCTTTTTGTTTTCTGAGTATGGAACAAGTGGAAGATATGTGATCTTAATGGTGCCATACCTGCACCTCCTCCAATGTAAATCATTTCTCTTTCTGTTTCATTAATATGAAATTCTCCATAAGGTCCTGATATGGTAATTTTATCTCCAGGTTTTCTTGAGAAAACGTAAGATGAACATATTCCTGGATTAACTTCCATCCAATCATTTTTAACTCTATCCCAAGGTGGAGTTGCTATTCTAATATTTAACATTATTATATTTCCCTCTGCAGGATGATTAGCCATAGAATAAGCCCTAAATATTGGCTCATCATTTTTCATTTTTAAAGGCCATAAATTAAATTTATCCCAATCGCTTTTAAATACATCTTCTTTATGTCCTAAATCAGGATGAGGAGTTATATCCATATTTTTAAAATCAATCTCTGTTTCAGGAACATCNATTTGAATATAACCACCNGANTCAAAATTTAAAGTTTCNCCGGGAGGAAGTTTTACAACAAATTCTTTAATGAAGGTAGAGACATTGTAGTTAGAAACAACTTCACATTCCCATTTTTTTATTCCAAAAATTTCTTCAGGAATCTCAATCNTCATGTCTTGTTTTACTTTAACCTGACATGATAATCTAACATTATCGGNCTTCTCNGTCCTTGATAGATGNCCTACCTCAGTTGGCAATACATCTCCTCCTCCTTCTGANACTGTACATTTACACATTGCACATGTCCCTCCTCCTCCGCATGCAGAAGGTAAAAACATTTTTTGGGCAGATAAAGTAGATAATAATGTTGANCCTGCAGAAGTAATTATAGGATTGTCAGTATCTCCATTTACTANAATATTTACATCACCAGATTGAACAAGTTTTGACTGAGCAAATAACAAGATAAAAACNAGTAATANTATTACTATTGAAAAGGCTACTACGGATGTTGCAATTGTTAAAGACACTGTTGTTTCTTCAAAATTTTTGACAAATATAAATCAGAAATTTTTTCATGTATTAAAATTTGAAAAAAAATAAAATTAGTTTTTTAGCAACTTTAATAGTTTAGATATTTTGTTCTTTAAATCTCTTCTATCAATAATAAAATCAAGGAAACCATGATCAACTAAAAATTCAGATCTTTGAAAACCTTTCGGCAGATTTGAACCTATTGTTTCTTTGATTACTCTTGGGCCAGCAAACCCAATTAAGGCCCCTGGCTCAGCTATATTAAAATCTCCAAGCATTGCATATGAAGCGGATACTCCCCCTGTAGTTGGATCAGTCATCAGAGAAATATATGGTATTTTATTTTTTGATAATAAGGATAGCTTGGCAGATGTTTTTGCCATCTGCATTAGTGAATATGTAGACTCCATCATCCTTGCACCTCCAGATTTGGATATGATCATTAAAGGAGTCTTATTTTTTAATGAGAAATCAATTGCTCTTGATATTTTTTCTCCAACTACAGATCCCATCGAGCCCCCAATAAATGAAAAATCCATACACGAAATGACAATTTTATGACCATTCAGTTTTCCGTGAGCAGTTCTAATTGCGTCAGTTAGTCCAGTAGCCTTAGTTGATTTGACTACTCTGTCCTTGTATGATTTGGTATCTGTAAACTTTAGTGGATCTGAAGAAGAAAGGTTTTCATCTAATTCTTTAAAAGATTTATTATCAAACAAGATTTCAAAATATTCTTTAGATCCAATTCTCACATGGTGATCATCCTCAGGACATACATAAGAATTATTCTTGAGTTCTCTTATATGAACTATAGATCCTCCTGGAGTTTTATACCACATCCCATCAGGCAATTCTTTTTTCTGAGAAGTTGGAGTATTAATATTTTTTTGCTTTCTATTAAACCAATTCATTGTGCAAAGTTAGGGATTTAATCTACTTCTTCATAATCAATAAAATCACCCTCATCATCTAAAATTCCTTCATTCTTTGATGGCTTAGACTTTTTAAAATTATTTACTGATTTACCTATGAAAGTTTTTACATAAAAGGTTGAAATCTTATATATAACATATATAATAATAAAAATGATTATTAAAAACTTAAGCATTACTTACTAAGGTAAAGATTTCTTTTTGAGTAGATATCTAGGAAGTAATCATCCATCAAATCATCAATAAAATAAATAGATTCTCCCGTTGATTTCATTTCAGGTCCAAGTTCCTTATTTACATTAGGAAATTTATCAAAAGAAAAAACTGGCTCTTTAATAGAGTACCCATTTTTATGTGGATTCATTTTAAAGTCTGTTACTTTATTTTTCCCAAGAATTATTTTTACAGCATAATTAACATATGGTTCTCTGTATGCTTTTGATATGAAAGGAACTGTTCTTGAAGATCTAGGATTTGCTTCTATTATATATACTTTATCATCTTTTATAGCAAACTGAATATTGATGAGCCCAACAGTTTTTAGAGCAACAGCAATTTTTTGTGTATACTTCTTAATTTGATTAATAACAAAATCTCCTAAACTATAAGGTGGCAGTACAGCATTTGAATCCCCTGAGTGAATACCTGCTGGCTCAACATGTTCCATAATCCCAATTATATATACATTTTTTCCATCGCATATGGCATCAGCCTCTGCTTCTATTGCTCCCTCTAAAAAGTGATCTAATAAAATCTTTCCCTCTGGTTTATCTTTAATCAAATCAACAACATGTTCTTCAAGCTCTTTTTCATTAATTACTATTTTCATAGACTGACCACCTAAAACATATGAAGGTCTTACAAGAAGTGGAAACCCTATTTTCCTTGATAATTCAATTGCATCAGTAGCTGTTTCAATTGTCCCATATTCTGGGTAAGGAATTTTATTCTCTTTCAATAAATCAGAAAACCTTCCTCTATCTTCTGCTAAATCCAATGCATCAAACGAAGTTCCTAAAATCTTAATGCCATAATTATGTAATTTTTCAGATAATTTTAATGCTGTCTGTCCACCAAGCTGTACTATTACACCGATAGGTTTTTCGTGTAATATAATTTCATATAGATGCTCCCAAAAAACAGGCTCAAAATATAGTTTATCAGCAACATCAAAATCTGTTGAAACTGTTTCAGGGTTACAATTTATCATTATAGTCTCATAACCACATTCTTTTGCTGCAAGAATACCATGGACACAACAATAATCAAACTCAATTCCTTGACCTATTCTATTTGGACCAGAACCAATCACAATAACCTTTTCTCTGTCGGAAGATACCGACTCATTTTCATCGCCAAAAGTAGAATAATAATAAGGAGTAGTAGCTTCAAACTCAGCAGCACAAGTGTCAACTAACTTATAGTTTCTTTTAATATTTAGCTCGATCCTTTTATTGAATATTTCACTTTCTAAACACCCTAGGAGATGTGCAATCTGTCTGTCTGCGTACCCCTTCTCTTTCATTAGTTTAAGGATATTTTTTGGTAAAGTATCTAACTCATAATTTTCAGCTTCTCTTTCTAAAAGAACCAATTCATTAATCTGATTTAAAAACCATTTATCAATTTTCGTTAGGTCTTGTACTGTATTAAATGGTAAACCTAATTTAAGTGCGTCATAAATATGAAATAATCTATTCCAACTTGGATTTTTAAGGCTTTCTAATAATTTATTCTGATCTTTTAACTCCCTACCATCAGCACCTAATCCATTTCTTTTTATCTCTAGTGATTGACAAGCTTTCTGAAGTGCTTCCTGGAAATTATTACCAATTCCCATGGCTTCTCCCACAGACTTCATTTGAAGACCTAGTCTCCTGTCAGATCCCTTAAATTTATCGAAATTCCATCTTGGAATTTTTACAATTACATAGTCTAAAGAAGGCTCAAAAAATGCAGAAGTAGTACCCGTTATTTGATTTTTAAGTTCATCAAGATTATAGCCTATAGCTAACTTTGCAGCAACTTTAGCAATAGGATAACCTGTTGCTTTTGAGGCTAAGGCAGAAGATCGAGATACTCTAGGGTTTATTTCAATTCCTATAATATCATCAGTCTCAGGATTTACTGCAAATTGAACATTACATCCACCAGCAAAATCACCAATACCATTCATCATTTTAATTGCCAAGTTTCTCATTTCCTGATAAACAGTATCAGGGAGAGTCATAGCAGGTGCAACTGTGATTGAGTCACCGGTATGAATTCCCATGGCATCAAAATTTTCTATAGAACAGATGATAATTACATTACCAATATTATCTCTTAATAACTCCAGCTCATACTCTTTCCACCCCAGAACACTTTGTTCGACAAGAACCTCATGAACAGGAGATTTATTTAATCCGTGATTAAGGGCATTATCAAAATCTTTTTCTTCCTCTACAAACCCTCCACCGGATCCACCTAAAGTAAATGATGGTCTAATGACTAGAGGAAATCCAATTTCTTGTGCAATTTCTTTTCCTCTCAAATAGGATTTAGCAATCTCACCCCTGCACACATTGACATTTAGCTCTTTCATTTTTAATCTAAAAAGCTCTCTATCTTCAGTTGTATTGATTGCATCAACATTAACACCAATCATCCTTACCTTATACTTTTCCCAAATACCGGCTTTATCACAATCAATTGCTAAATTCAGTGCAGTTTGTCCACCCATTGTAGGTAGAACAGCATCAATTTTATGTTTTTCTAAAATCTTTATTATAGATTTTTTTGTAAGAGGTTTCAAATAAATATTATCAGCNGTAACTGAATCTGTCATTATTGTAGCTGGATTAGAATTTATCAGCGTTACCTCGATTCCCTCTTCTCTAAGTGACCTAGATGCTTGCGATCCAGAATAGTCGAATTCACATGCTTGACCAATAACAATAGGACCTGAACCGATAATTAAAATTGACTTGATGCTCTTGTCTCGAGGCATGGAAATTTATTTTGCAATATAAATTGTAATTCTGAAAATCTTTAGAAAATCANAAAGAAATTTAAATCTTTTTTGCAAAAGAATATAACACCTCTATCATCTCATTTTTTTGATCAATATATTTATAATTAATATTATTTTTCTTTTGAAATTCATAATCAAAAGTANTGAAATTTAAATCTTTCACNTCATTCAATACTTTTACTCCAATATCCTTTAAACATTCNGAATTACTTAATTGTTCAAAATGATTTTTAATAGGTATTGAAATTAATTTTTTATTTAAATAAAGAGTTTCTGCTGGTGTTTCAAAACCTCCACCTGTAATTACACAATTACAAGACAATAAGAATTCATCAAACTTTTTAATTGATGCAGGATACCAAGTTANATTTTCATCCTCATAAATTCTATCAACCGAAGAAGAAAATATTTTAAACTTATATGGAAATATTTTTTTTAAAACTCTCGATAAATGAATATTTTCATATTGAGGAAGGTATACTAATGTGAAATTTTTTTTTGAATACTTACCTTTAAGTATTGATCTTTTTATTATTGGATAAAAAATTCCTCTATCATAATTTTTGAAATGAATACCAACCGATTTNTTTCCGTATGCAAAATATTTCATTACTAAATCGCTTATTAAAAAATTTCCTTTTGGTTTTTTTATATTATTAAAATTAAAAGAGGCCTGATGACCAAATTGGATACAAGGAACTTTCTTAAGTTGACATGCTAAACTAGTAATCCCCTCAAAATCATTTATGATTAAATCATATTTTTCAATAGGTATATCTTTTATTTCATTAAATAAATTAATTACGTTTCTTTGNNATATTAATTTTGAATAATTGAACGATCCATCATTAGAATAAAAAAGACTGAGTCCCTTACTAGTATATTTAGGTTTGAAAGGTAACTTATTTAATAAAAAGCTATTCTGACCACCAATAAATATATCAACATCACCAATTTTTTTTAAATCGTTTAAAAGTTCATTACACCTTGTTATATGACCACTACCTGTTGCTGGTAGGGAATATAAAATCTTCATAAATTTCGTCTTCTATTAATTTTTTTATCTTTTTCCTTGGTGATTTATTAATTATATTTTTTTTTGCAAGATGAGATTTATNATAATNAAATAAACTCCATTTTTTGTTTACAAATTCTAATGCTGAGAGATTTTCTATCCAATCACCTGAGTTTAAATAAGTNACTTCTCCTTTTTTATTTTTAATTTTCTTTATTACAGGCTCATGAATATGTCCACAAACAACATAATCATAGGATTTTTCAATTGCAAGATCCGAAATAGTATTTTCAAAGCTATTAATGTACTTAGAAGCATGCTTAAAATTGTCTTTAACATATTTTGAAACATTTAAAGGACCTTTTCCCATAAATTCATATAAAGTATTNATAAGGGTATTTATAACAATCAATAAATCATATCCATACCCACCAAGTTTGGCAAATATTTTTGCAAAACCTTTTTGAAAAAAATCAAAAACATCACCATGAAAAAACCATATTNTTTTATTATTAATTTTAAGAATTAGCTTATTTAAAATTTCTATATTTCCTAATTTCAGATTGGAATGTTTTCTTAAAAACTCATCATGATTACCAGTAATATAAAAAACTTTAGTACCAGTAGTTGCCATTTTAATTAAGTACTTAATTACTTTTAAGTGTGAATTGGGAAAATAATATTTTGTAAATTGCCAACCATCAATAATATCTCCATTCAACACAATTTTTTTNGGATTAACGGACTTAAGATATTTTAATAATTTATTTGCTCTACATCCAAAAGTACCTAGATGTACATCTGAAATTACTAGNAGATCAAGGTTTCTTTTTTTCATAATACAATAAATAATTTTTAATAATTAATANAATATTATGTCATAATTAATAAATATGTTGAAAATAAAAATTAATAATGATTTTGATTTTTGTTAACAATTNCTTAACATTGAATTAACATATAATTAATATAAATCAAATGTTATGAAATATATATTAATGTTAACGATGTTTTCTTTTTTATCAGTAGATGTTTTATCTAAAGAGAAGAAGAAAGANTTTAAACCTTTTAAGGTTAATAAAAAAGTTGAAAAAAAAGGTGATTACGTTGTTATAAGAACTGAAACAGTTTATACAAAATCACAATGGAAAGAACTTAAAAGTCAATCAAAGGTTAATAAAGCTTTTTTTAAAAAAAGAAAAAAGGAAATATCAATGAATCAAAAAAACCTNTCATCTGATTGAGGGGTTTTTTATATTTCCAANATTANTCTTGAGGGATCCTCTAATAATTCTTTTATTCTAACTAAAAAGCTTACCGACTCTCTGCCATCTATAATTCTGTGATCGTAAGATAATGCTAAATACATCATTGGTTTTATTACCAATTCATCATTAACTACTACACCTCTTTTAACAATATTATGCATTCCTAAAATAGCTGACTGAGGAGCATTTATAATTGGTGTTGATAACATAGAACCAAAAATTCCACCATTTGTTATAGTAAAAGTTCCTCCTTGCATTTCATCAATAGAAAGTTTCCCATCTCTAGCCTTTGTAGCTAATCTTATCACTTCATTTTCAATATCATCAAATCCTAATTCATCTGCTTTTCGAATAACTGGAACTACAAGTCCTTTTGGNGTTGAAACTGCAATAGAAATATGACAATTATCATTATATACAATTTCATCACCTTCAATCATAGCATTAACTGCAGGCCACTCCTTCAAAGCAACNCAACAAGCTTTCGTAAAAAATGACATAAAACCTAAATTNACCCCATATTTCTCTTTGAAAGATTCTTTATATTTTGATCTTAAACCCATAATTGATGACATGTCAACTTCATTAAATGTCGTTAACATAGCTGTCTCATTTTTAACACTNACCAATCTTTTAGCAATTGTTTTTCTAAGCTGAGTCATCTTTACTCTNTTCTGACTCTCAGTTGTTTCTAATTTTTCTTCGGTCTTGCTAATAGTAACATTTATTACATCTTCTTTTGTAATTTTTCCGCCAGCACCNGAACCACTAATATTATTTATATCAATTCCTTTATCGTCAATTATTTTTTGAGCAACAGGTGTTACATTATTTGTTGAATCTTCTCTTTTTTCTTCTCTCTCTTTGATCTCAATGTCTTTAGGTTTTTCTTCAGTTTCATTTTCAGATTTTATAGATTTAGCTGATTCTTGTACTTCAAAATCGCCCTGTTCTATTGAACATATAGGTGCACCTATTTCTAAAGTATCTCCCTCTTGCGCATCAATTTTTAATTTACCTGAAGATTCAGCAGTTAGATCAAAAGTTGCTTTATCAGAATCTATTTCAGCAATGACTTCATCAAGCTCAACTATATCACCATCTTTTTTTAACCAAGAAGATATAGTAACTTCATTTATAGATTCACCAACAGCTGGAACCATCATTTTAATTATTTCATTTTTCATATTAAATCAGTTAAATATTTTCTTTATTAATTCGTCTTGTTCTTTCAAGTGTACCTTAAGAAACCCAGTTGACGGAGATGAACTTCTTTTTCTTGAAATCAGTTCAATATTTTTTAAATTGAATGAAGATATATAAGACCAATAACCCATATTTTGGTTTTCTTCTTGTGCCCAAATTATCTTTTTAGCATTTGAGTATGTGTTTAAGATTTTTTCGATTTTTGATTTTGGGAAAGGACTTAATTGCTCAATTCTTACTATGGCAACATCCTTTATATTGTTACCCTGCCTATATTCGTCTAAATCATAATAAAACTTTCCAGTACAAAGTATTAATTTCTTAATTAATTTTTTACTTTTTACATTATCATCTATTATCTCTTGGAATTGAGAGTTAGTAAAGTCATCAAAATTAGAAATAACAGAAGGATGTCTTAGCAAACTTTTTGGACTAAGCAGAAAACAAGGCTTTCTAAACTCCCATGCCAATTGCCTTCTAATTAGATGAAATAAATTTGCAGGTGTAGTTAAATTAGCAACTACCATATTATCCTCAGAGCATAAGCTTAATAACCTCTGTGGTCTTGCACTTGAATGTTCAGGCCCTTGACCTTCATAACCATGAGGCAGTAATACTAAAAGTCCATTCATTTTCTCCCATTTTGTTTCTGCTGAAGATATAAACTGATCAATTATAACTTGAGCACCATTTGAAAAATCACCAAATTGAGCCTCCCATACTACAAGAGTATTTGGACTTGCCATTGAATAACCATACTCAAAACCTAAAACCCCAAATTCAGATAATAGAGAATTATAAATATTGAAATTAGCTTGCTGTTCCGAAAGATTATTTAGAGGAGAATATGGCTGATTTGTATTAGCATCAAATAACTTAGCGTGCCTGTGAGAGAATGTTCCTCTAATTACATCTTGTCCAGAAATCCTGACATTTTTGTTATCAAGTAATAAAGAACCATATGCTAATAGTTCAGCATCAGCCCAGTTCAATAATTTTTTATCAAAAAAATT
>NZWZ01000035.1 GCA_002701745.1 Flammeovirgaceae bacterium | reverse complement strand
GAATTTTTTTCTCTGGGATGGCATAATGAATCAATCAGATTTTTTTGGGATACTGAAAAAAAGAAAATAAAAGAAATAATTCAAGTTAGATTCGGTGAAAAACAGGGAAAATATTATGCTTTTTTTGAAAATGGAGACGTTGCCGCCAATGGACAGTTTTCTTTCGATAAGCCTGTTGGGACCTGGACTGAATTTTATAAATCTGGTAAAAAGAAGAGAGAGATTAAANATACTGAGTCGGCATTTAATTTAAATNAATCATTTATTACTAGAGAATGGAATATAAATGGTAAATTGATATATGATAGAAATCTTTTTNTAAGAGAATAGGTTTCTGAAATTCAAAATGCATTGAATACTATAATAAATAATAAAATCAAGTGGATAAAGCTTGGTCACATCGACTACCAAAAAGCTTGGAACAGACAAGAAGAATTATTTGAATCAATTGTAAAAACAAAAATAAATAATAGAAATAGTAAAAATATTTCTAAAACGAAGAATTACATTCTTTCATGTTCACACCCTCATGTATACACTTTAGGAAGAAGTGGAGATGAAAATAATTTATTANTTGATAAANATATAATAGAAAGAGAAAATCTAGATTTTTATAAAATCAATAGGGGTGGTGACATTACTTATCATGGACCTGGCCAAATAGTAGTCTACCCAATAATTGATCTAGAAAACTTTTTTACCGATATCCATAAGTACTTAAGACTTTTAGAAGAAGCGGTAATTTTAACTTTAAAAGAATTAAACATAGAAGCCGGAAGAGTTGACGGTTTAACTGGAGTGTGGGTAAGCCATAAAAGTAAATCACCTAANAAAATATGTGCCATGGGTGTAAAAACTAGTAGATGGGTAACAATGCACGGACTAGCGCTCAATGCTAATACGAATTTAAAATACTTTGAAAATATTATTCCTTGCGGAATAGAGGGAAAAGACGTTACCTCAATTGAAAGAGAAACAAATAAAAAAGTTGATATAGCTGATATAGAAAAAAAACTTATAAATAACCTTTCTGAGGTATTTGAGTTTAAAATTTTAGATGATGAAATTTAAAAAGAGAAAGAAAAGATCAAACTCAAGAGGATATACATTAAAAGGAGTTGTTGACCATGTAAATAAAAAATACGCTTTCATTGAAATAGATGAGTTTTCAGAAGATATTAAAGTTCGAAGTAGACACCTTAAGGGTGCAATTCACGGTGATAAAGTAGAGGTCAGAGTTTCGCATCAACTGTCAAAAAGAAATCTTGAGGGTGAGGTAATCAAAATATTAGAAAGAAAAACAACAGATTTTATNGGAACAGTTGAAGACAGTAAAGGTTTTGCTTTCTTCATACCAAAAAATAAAAAGGTTTTTGTTGATTTTTTCATTAGAAAAAAAAGATCCGAAAAATTTTCGAAGAAAAAGAAATATCTAGCAAAAGTTGTTGACTGGGGAAGCAGCACAAAAAAACCAGAAGCTAAGATCATTGAAAGTATAGGAAATATAGGAGAGAATGATACAGAAATAAATTCAATTATTCATGATTTTGANCTCCCTACTGAATTTCCTTTAGATGTAAAAAAAGAAACTGAATTATTAAATGAAATAATTTCAGAAAAGGAAATTAAAAAAAGAAGAGACTTNAGGTCAATTGATTCATTTACAATTGATCCAGATGATGCAAAAGATTTCGACGATGCATTATCAGTAGAAAAAGAAAAAAATACCATTTCAATTGGTATTCATATTGCTGACGTATCACATTTTTTTAATCTTAGAACTAAAATTAATAAGGAAGCAGAAAAAAGAGCTACTTCAGTTTATCTGGTTGACAGAACTATACCTATGCTTCCGGAAAAACTTTCAAATAATTTATGTTCATTAAAACCTAATGTTGATAGATTAACCTATTCGGTAATTATAAAATTTGATTCTAAGTTATCAATAATAGATTATTGGATTGGGAGAACTGTTATTCATTCAAAAAAAAGATTTACATATGATGAAGCTCAGAATTCAATTAATAATGAAAATGGTCTATTTCATAATAAGCTTAAAATTTTAAATACAATTGCAAAAAAAATAAGAGAAAAAAGGTTTAATTCTGGTTCATTTAATTTTAGTAGTAATGAAATAAAATTTAGACTAGACAAGGAGAAGAAGCCTATTGAGGTTTTCAAGAAAAAAAGGAAAGACANCCATAAAATGGTTGAAGAGTATATGCTTCTTGCAAATAAATTAGTTGCTGAAAAAATTATATCAATTGAAAAAAAAGAGAAAAAAAACTATCCTTTTGTTTACAGAATACACGAGGATCCAGANGAAAGTAAAATAAGTGAATTAAAAAATTATATCAGTCAATTTGGATATACTATAAACACTAATGAGGGAAGTTTAGCAAATTCATTAAATAGTTTGATGAGGGAGATAAAAGGTAAACCTGAGGAAAGGTCAGTTGAAAAGTTTGCAATAAGATCAATGTCAAAAGCTAAATATTCAACAACTAAAGAAAAACATTTTGGATTATCATTTAGACATTATACGCACTTCACCTCACCAATTAGAAGATTTCCAGATGTAATGGTTCATCGACTCTTGAGTGACTATATGAATGAAAGTAAACCAAAAGAAAAAACATATTATGATATTATGTGTAAGCACAGTTCTAAAATGGAAATCAATGCAACTAAAGCTGAGAGAGAATCAATAAAATATAAACAAGCNGAATACATGTCACTATTTATTGGCAAAAAATTCGAGGCTGTTATTTCAGGATTAACCGAATGGGGAATTTATGCAGAAATAGTTGATACATTATGTGAGGGTCTTATAAAAATATCAAGCATGAAAGACGATCATTATATTTTTGATATGGAAAAAATGAGAATAACCGGAAGAAATAGTAAAAAAATATTTAGGTTGGGTCAAGCGATTAGAGTTTTAGTAATTGATACTGATATAGAAAAGAGAACTATAGATTTGGAATTGANATGAACAAAATCAAAAATTATCAAGAAATCATAAATTCTAAAATTAAAAAAATTAGAATTCAAGGGAAACCAGATCAGCTATATGATCCTATTAATTATATTTTAAATCTTAAAAGTAAGAGAGTCAGACCAATTCTTTCNTTACTTTCTTATTCTCTCTTTAAAGAAGACATAGACAAAATTACTGAACCATCAATTGCATTAGAGTTTTTTCATAATTTCACTTTAATTCACGATGACATCATGGACAACGCTGATATAAGAAGAGGAGAGGATACTATCCATAAAAAATGGAATAATAATATTGGAATTTTANCTGGTGATTTACTAATGATCTTTGCATATAANATGTTGGAAAANNTTGAAGAAAAAACGTTTAAAAAANCATTCCANAGATATAANAATATTGCTGTTAAGGTTTGTGAAGGTCAACAATATGANATGAACTTTGAAGTTGAAAATGAAATTTCTGAGNATGANTATCTTAAAATGATTACTTTNAAAACTGCAGTTTTAATTGGNTTCAGCTTAGAATTAGGNGGATTAATTGCNAATAAAGAAAAANNAATAACAGANCAGCTATATATAGCAGGTGAAAATTTTGGNATATCTTTTCAACTTATGGATGANTATCTTGATNTATTTGGAANTGCTGAATTTGGAAAAAAAATTGGAGGNGATATTTCATCNAACAAAAAAACATACTTAATTATAAAACTTTTAGAAAAAGCTNATTCTACNGATAAAGAAAGTATTTTAAAATTAATGAATGATAANAANGAAGANGAAAATAAAATAAAGTTTATAACAGATATGATGTTAAAATATCAGATAGATAAGATAGCAAAACAAAAAATGGATATCTATTTCGATGAGGGNATGAAAATATTATCCAGCATATCTAGTAAAAAAAATAAAATTCTTGAATTGAAAAATTACTTCGAGAAAATGAGAGAAAGAAAATTTTAATTTGATTCAACAACAGAAACAAAAGACCTGTTATTTCTACCTTTTTTAAATTCTACAACACCATCAGATAATGCAAAAAGAGTATGATCTTTTCCCATACCTACATTATTACCTGGGTGATGCTTAGTACCTCTCTGTCTCACNATTATATTTCCNGCAATTATTTTTTGTCCACCAAAAATTTTAATTCCAAGNCTTTTACTATGAGACTCTCTTCCGTTTTTTGAACTACCTGCTCCTTTNTTNTGTGCCATAANATTATTTTATATCTTTTATTAAAATTTTTGTCATTTGCTGTCTATGACCNTTCTTAACTTTATANCCNTTTCTTCTTTTCTTCTTAAANACNATTACTTTATCATCTTTAANTTGAGATANAACTTCTCCTGTTACTTTAGATCCTTTNATTGTNGGCTTACCAATTTTNACTTTNCCNTTNTCACTNATAAATAAGACATTATCAAANTCTACCTTTTTACCAGACTTAGGTTCAACTTTATCAGTGTAGATAAATTTATTCTTCTCNACTTTAAATTGTTTACCNGATATTTCTACTATTGCNTACATCTTCAATTTTTTAACGAGTGCAAATTTATGATTTTATCTGTATTATTCAAATCAAAAAAATCAAATTAGAAAAAAAATAAAAAAAAATAAAAAACCATTGAAATATGTTTTGATATTTTAAACTCTTTTTATAATATTTGTACAGCCTAGAGCAGAAGANAAAAAATTACCAAAAATTTTCTGTTCATAGCTTCCAAACACAAAGATTATAAACCACTTATTGACTAAAAATTTTTAGTCATTATGTTACAAAAAACTAATGTAATGGCNAGGANTTTTTTGTCTTTTTTTTATATAAAATATGACTAAAATGCAAAATAAAGANCAAAATCTAGAACCAATACTACAAGAAAACGCTGACAGATTTGTATTATTTCCAATTGAACACGATGATATTTGGCAGTTTTATAAGAAAGCTGAAGCAAGCTTNTGGACNGCAGAAGAAATTGATTTNAGTCAAGACTTAAAAGATTGGGGAAATCTNAATGATGGAGAAAGACATTTTATNAAACATGTTTTGGCATTCTTTGCGGCAAGNGATGGTATTGTNAACGAGAATCTTGCTGANCATTTTGTTTCTGATGTTCAATATACNGAGGCTAAGTTCTTCTATGGNTTTCAAATTGCTATNGAAAATATTCATTCNGANACNTATTCACTTCTAATAGATACNTATGTNGATGANNCAAAAGAAAAAGATACACTNTTNCANGCAATTGAAACACTNGATTGTGTTAAGAAAAAAGCTGACTGGGCTCTGAGGTGGATTGATAACGGAACNTTTGCNGAAAGNNTAATNGCTTTTGCAGCTGTAGAAGGAATTTTCTTTTCAGGAAGNTTCTGTTCTATNTTCTGGCTNAANAAAAGAGGTTTAATGCCAGGACTAACTTTCTCAAATGAACTTATTTCNAGAGATGAAGGNCTNCACTGTGATTTTGCNTGTCACCTATATACTAAACACTTAATTAANAGACTTCCAAAAGANACNGTTGTTGANATTATAAAGGATGCTGTTGATTTAGAGAAAGAATTTGTNACTGATGCTTTNCCNGTTAAATTAATAGGNATGAACTCTGACTTNATGTGNCAATATATTGANTTNGTAGCTGATAGNNTACTTGTTGAGCTTGGATGTCCAAGGGTATATAACTCATCAAATCCATTTGATTTTATGGAAATGATATCACTACAAGGTAAAACNAACTTCTTTGAAAAGNGAGTTGCTGAATATCAAAANGCTGGGGTACTCAAAAAAGAGGACGAAGCTGATACACCAAAATTTTCATTAGAAGAAGACTTTTAAATTAGATTAATATGTTAGTAATAAAAAGAGACGGAAGAAAAGAATCAGTAAANTTTGATAAAATCACAGCTAGAATTGATAANCTAAGCTATGGGNTAAATACTGATTTTGTAAAGACAATAGAAATAGCAAAAAAAGTTATTGACGGTCTTTATGATGGAGTCTCTACTCAGGAGCTTGATGAGTTAGCAGCAGAAACAGCNGCAACACTTACAACAAAACATCCTGACTTTGCAACATTAGCAGCTAGAATNGCTNTNTCTAATCTTCACAAAACAACAAGTAAGTCTTTCTCTAGTACNATGAAAAGGCTTTATACATATGTAAATCCAAAAACAGGGGAAAATGCNTCNCTACTNTCAAANGAAGTTTATGGAGTTATAAATAAAAATGCTGCTTTACTAGATTCTTCAATCATCTATGATAGAGATTTTAGTTATGACTATTTTGGATTTAAAACTTTAGANAAATCCTATTTATTGAGACTTGACGGNAAAGTTATTGAAAGACCGCAACATATGTTAATGCGTGTTGCTATTGGTATACATATGGATGATATTGATTCNGTTTTGGANACATATAATCTTCTNTCTGAAAAGTGGTTTACTCATGCAACCCCAACACTTTTCAATGCAGGAACTCCAAAGCCACAGCTTTCTTCTTGCTTTCTTTTAACAATGAAAGAAGATAGTATAGATGGNATTTATGATACTTTAAAACAATGTGCTAAAATTTCTCAGTCTGCNGGAGGTATTGGNCTTAGNATTCATAATGTAAGAGGAACAGGATCATACATTAAAGGAACNAATGGTGTTTCTAATGGAATAATCCCGATGCTAAGAAACTTTGATATGACNGCTAGATACGTCGATCAGGGAGGAGGAAAAAGAAAAGGTAGTTTTGCNATTTATATTGAACCNTGGCACTCAGATATTTTTGAATTCCTACAACTCAAAAAAAATCATGGTAAAGAAGAATTAAGAGCAAGAGATCTTTTTTATGCGATGTGGATACCTGATCTATTTATGAAAAGAGTTGAATCCAATGAAGACTGGTCTCTATTTTCACCTGATGAAGCAAAAAACCTTCATGAAACATATGGTGAAGAGTTTGAAAAGCTTTATGAAAAATATGAAAAAGAAGGCAAGGCAAGAAAAACAGTAAAGGCTCAAGATCTTTGGTTCGAGATTTTAGAAGCGCAAATTGAGACCGGAAATCCTTACATATTATATAAAGATGCTGCAAACAAAAAATCAAATCAAAAAAATCTGGGAACAATTAAATCTTCAAACCTATGTACTGAAATAATTGAATACACTGCTCCAGACGAAGTTGCAGTTTGTAATCTTGCTTCAATTGCCCTTAATAAATTTGTTAAAGATGATTTGACGTATGACCACCAAAAACTTTATGAAATAACCAAAGTAATCACTAAAAATCTAAATAAAGTTATCGATGTAAATTATTATCCAGTAGAAGAGGCCAGAAACTCTAATATGAGACACAGACCTATTGGAATTGGTGTGCAAGGTCTTGCGGATACATTTATATTAATGAGACACGCTTTCGATTCTCCTGAAGCAAAACAATTAAATGCAGAAATATTTGAAACAATTTATTTTGCTGCAATGGAGTCATCAATGGAGATTGCGCAGAAGGAAGGACCTTATAAAACTTATCAAGGATCTCCTGTTTCGAAGGGAATTTTCCAATTTGATATGTGGGGCGTAGTGCCAAGTTCAAAAAGATGGGACTGGACAAAACTTAAAAGAGAAGTTAAAAAACACGGAGTCAGAAACTCTCTACTATTAGCACCAATGCCTACAGCGTCAACCTCACAAATTCTAGGAAATAATGAATGTTTTGAACCTTACACTTCAAACATATACACTAGAAGAGTTCTCTCAGGTGAGTTTATTGTTGTGAATAAGCACCTACTTAAAGATCTTATCAAGCTAAAGCTTTGGGATGAGAATATGAAAGATACATTAATGGCTGCAAATGGTTCAATCCAGGATATTAAAGAAATTCCAGACGATATAAAGCTACTTTACAGAACCGTATGGGAAGTGTCGCAGAAAAGTATCATAGACATGGCAGCTGACAGAGGAGCATATATTTGTCAAAGCCAAAGTATGAATATTCATATGCAAGACGCAAACTTTGGAAAATTAACTTCTATGCACTTCCATGCATGGAAAAAAGGACTAAAGACAGGATTATATTATCTAAGAACAAAAGCTGCAGCTGATGCAATTAAATTTACAATTGTAAAAGATGAAAAAGCTATAGATAAAGAGCAGGAAAAGGCAGCAATGCAATGCTCTATTGATAATCAAGATGATTGTGAAATGTGTGGAAGTTAAAAATTAATTGATAAGATTAATTTTATCTTTAATTCCATCAGACAAATATTTTTTTATTTCACCATTATTATCATAATATATTAATAGTACTTCTATTTCATCAATCGATGAAGATAACTTTTTTGATTTCTCAAATCCCATTACCATAAATGAAGTAGCGTAGGCATCTGCTAAGAAACATGTTTCAGAAAAAACTGAAGCGCTTAACATATTTGTCTTAGAAGGATACCCTGTTTTTGGATCAATAGTATGAAAAATAAGAGAATCTCCAATTTTATAAAAATTCCTATAGTTACCAGAAGTGGCAATTGATAAATTATCCAATGAGGCAGTAGCGATAGGTATGTTTGAGTCTATTTGAAATGGATTTTCAATTCCAACGACCCAGTTACGATTCTTTATGTTATTACCATTAGCTCGAATCTCTCCTCCTATATCTAAGAAAAAATTAAATATGTTTTTTTCAATCAAAAAATTATAAAGAATGTCTACAGCATACCCTTTAGCTATAGAGCTAAAATCTATATATGTATTTTCATTTTTTATCAAAAAGTTATCCCCTGATTTAATTTTATTTAAACCAACATATTGCAATAAATTACTGACTTCAGACTTTTTTGGATTATTGATTAACTTTTCTGGTCCAAAACCCCATAGGTTAACAATAGGACCAATTGTTGGGTCAAAATATCCATCAGTAAATTTATAAACAGACTTACTTTGATCAAGTAAAAAAGAAAAATCATCACTAATATTTACTTTTCCAGAGGAACGATTAATTACTGAAATTTCAGATGAGGGAATATATGTAGAAAATATATTATTGAAACTAATTAGGATCGAATCAATCTCATTTTTATTCAATAAGACCTCCTTTGATATATATTTAATGTTATATGGAATTTTTCCCATAGTGAACCCTGAAATAGAATACTCTTTGTTCTTTTGTTCTTTAGGAAACAAAAAAATAATTAATANAACAAAAACTAATAACATTATAATTCGACGCATAAAAAATATTTAAATTAGCAGNATATANCTATGAGAGAAGANTACTTAAGTTCTGAAAATAATTCAAGNTCCAAAGATAAAGAATTTGAAAATATATTAAGACCAAAATCTTTCGGTGACTTTTTAGGTCAAGAACAAATTATTAGTAACGTAAAAGTTTTTGTTAAAGCAGCAAAACAAAGGTCTGAGCCATTGGATCATGTTATCCTGCACGGACCACCTGGTCTAGGAAANACTACNTTATCNCATATAATATCAAACGAGCTCTCAACAAATTTAAAAGTAACATCAGGTCCAGTATTAGAGAAAGCTGCAGATTTAGCCGGTTTATTAACAAATTTAGAGGAAGGAGACGTATTATTTATTGATGAAATTCACAGATTAAATAAAGTAATTGAAGAATATCTTTATTCTGCAATGGAAGATTTTAAAATTGATCTGATGATTGATTCCGGTCCNAGNGCAAGATCAGTTCAAATAAAACTTAACCCTTTTACATTAATTGGTGCCACTACAAGGTCNGGTCTTTTATCTGCACCATTAAGGTCTAGNTTCTCCATNAATTTTAGATTAGAATATTACTCAAAAGATATTCTTGAAAAAATTGTAAATAGATCAGCTGAAATATTAGATATTCCTGTTGATTNAAAAGCTGCTAAAGAAATNGCAAAAAGAAGCCGTGGAACGCCGAGGATACTTAACAACTTACTAAGAAGAGTTAGGGACTTCGCTGAAGTTGAAGGGAATGGAAAAATCACTCATGATATTTCTATCAAAAGTCTTGATGCTTTAAAAATTGATAAAAAAGGTCTTGATGAAATGGACAANAAGATAATTGANGCAATTGTAAATAAATTTAATGGAGGCCCAGTAGGAATAAAAACAATAGCAACTGCTTGNGGNGAAGAAGCCAATACTATAGAAGAAGTTTATGAACCTTTCTTAGTTCAAGAGGGATATATCAAAAGAACACAAAAAGGGAGAGTTGCAACGGAAAGAAGTTACAATCATCTCGGAATTAATCCAAAAGGTGGATTTCAAAATTCAATTTTTGAATGAAAAAAAGAAATAGTCAGTTAATTAAAAGACTTGCTAAACAAATTGGATTTTCTAGCTGCGGCATATCAAGAGCCAGATTTTTACATGAAGAGGAAAAAAACTTTGAGGATTGGCTTAAACAGGGTTACCAAGGAACTATGTCCTACCTTGAAAGAAATTTTGATAAAAGACTTGACCCAACAAAGTTAGTTCCGGGAGCAAAAAGCATTATTTCTTTGACATTCAATTATTTTCCCACTAAAAAAATNTTTAATGACAATAGCTTTTTAATTTCAAAGTATGCTTATGGTAAAGACTATCACATTATTATTAAAGATAAACTCAAAGAGTTATTCTCTCAAATGAAAAAAGAAGTAGGAGACATTGAAGGAAGGGTTTTTGTAGACTCAGCTCCTATACATGAAAGAGCCTGGGCAAAAATTTCAGGATTAGGTTGGATAGGAAAAAACTCTTTACTTCTGAACAAAAAAATGGGAAGTTATTTTTTTTTGGCAGAGATAATTTGTGATCTTGACCTTGAGTATGATTCAACTGTGAGTGATCATTGTGGGACTTGTACAAAGTGTATTGACGCATGTCCAACTGACGCAATTACTCAAGCTCAGGTAGTAGATGCAAATAGATGTATTTCATATCTAACTATTGAAAATAAAAATGAGATCCCAAAGGAACTTTCAAAGTCTTTTAATAATTATATATTCGGATGCGATATCTGCCAGGATGTTTGTCCATGGAATAAATTTTCTACATCACATAATGAAAAAGAGTTTTTGCCAAAAGAAGAATTTAGTAAAATGTCAAAAAAGGACTGGCAAGAGTTAACACATGAAACATTTAATAAGATATTTAAAAATTCTGCAGTAAAGAGAGCTAAGTTCCAAGGATTAAAAAGGAATATTAAAGCGGTAACATAATTTAACTTTTTTTAATTTTTTTTTGAAACTCTATCATTTTCAAATAATTAAATTTGATTGTGATTTTAAATCTTTTGAAATATCTATTGGTAGGTATAATAATAATATGCCCTAGTTTATCATCCTTTGCTCAAGAGGCTAGCGTATCAATTACACCTCAAAAACTATCTATTGGAAATAATTTAAAAATTATATTATCAATAGAAAATAGTCAAATAACAAATTATGGACAATTTCCTGAAATTCCAGGGTTTAGAAAAGCTGGAATATCTTCGTCGAGCTCAACAAATTTTGTGAATGGGAAAATGTCAAGTAGCCAGAGTATTACTCAAAATTATACAGCTGTTGAAATTGGCATTTTTGAAATTCCTGGATTTTCAATTCAAATTAATGAGCAAACTATAAATGTAAATGGAAGAAAAGTAGAAGTTGACAATTCGTATAATGAACCTAAACAATCTCCATTTAATAATTTTTTTGATCCATTCAGTGATCCTTTTGATGACTTTTTTGATAGAAATAACGAAGAATTTTATGAGGTTGAAGCAGATGCTTTTCTTAATTTATCAACAGATAAAAAAAGTGTTTATGTAGGTGAAGGATTTAATACCACATTATCTTTTTTTGTTAGCGAAAGTAATGTTGCTGATATGAGATTTTANGAACTNGGCANACAACTTACTGAGATAATTAAAAAAATAAAACCAGCTAATTGTTGGGAAGAAAATTTTAATATAGAAAATATAAATAGTATNCCNGTAAGTATTAATAATAAGAGATATAATCAATATAAAATATTTGAAGCAACTTATTATCCATTAAATAATGAGACTATTAGNTTCCCAAAACTTGAGTTAGAACTTATTAAATATAAAATATCTAAAAGGCCATCTTTTTTTGGNAGAAACAAAATGGAGGACTTTGAAANTTTTTATTCTAAACCATTAGANNTTAAAGTTAAAGAACTCCCCAATCACCCACTTAAAGAAAATGTATCNGTTGGTAATTTTAAATTAAGAGAAAAAATAAANACTAATAATTTAACAACTGGTGAAGATCTAAATTATGAATTTGAAATATTAGGAGAAGGTAATATCTCTGCTATTAGTGAACCGATTATTAATTTAGATGGAATAGATTTCTATCCCCCAAATTCTCAACAAAATATCAGAAGAGAAAAAAGTAAGGTTTATGGATCTAAAAAGTTTAATTTTTATGGGATACCATCAGAGCCNGGAAATTATGACTTATCAAAAAATATCAGTTGGGTTTTTTTTAATCCAAATAAATCAAAATATGATACATTGAAATCTGATATTAATTTAAAAGTTACTGGTAAAACATTATNTAANAATATANCNGAATCTGAAGANGNAAANNCTCTNNTAAACCTNATTNAAGAAGAGGATAACACACTAATTTCAAATAAAAAACAGGGCATTATTAGTATTATACTTAATATTATTACTTTAACTTTAATAGTTATATTTAGTTTTCTTGTNTTTAGAAAAGTTTCATGAGTAATTCGTTTGGTAAAATATTTAANATNTCAACTTTTGGAGAGTCTCACGGAAAAGCAATAGGAGTCGTTATCGATGGCTGCCCNTCAGGTATAGAAATNAATGAAAATGATATACAATTAGAATTAGATAGGAGAAAACCTGGACAATCAAAAATAACTACACAAAGGAAAGAAAGTGATTCAGTTGAAGTACTTTCTGGAGTTTTCAATGGTAAAACAACCGGGTCACCNATAAGTTTATATATNAAAAANAAAGATCAGAAAAGCAGTGATTACGATCATATTTCAACTGTATTCAGACCTTCTCATGCTGATTATACGTACCATAAAAAATACAAAAACAGAGACCATAGAGGAGGAGGAAGAAGCTCTGCTAGAGAAACAGCTAATTGGGTAGCTGCTGGAGCGCTGGCAAAAAAAATATTANATAAGATTGGAGTTGAAATAAATGCTTATGTTTCAAAGGTTGGAAAAATGGAAATGGATATAAATTATAAAGATCTTAATTTTAAAAATACAGAATCAAATATTGTAAGATGTCCAGATAAAAACTTTGCAAATAAGTTTATTACAATAATTGATGAAGCAAGAAAAAATAGAGACACAGTTGGTGGTGTTATTTCATGTATTATCTCCGGTTGTCCAGTTGGGATTGGNGAACCTATCTTNGGGAAGCTTCACGCAGAACTCGGTAAGGCAATGTTATCAATAAATGCCGTAAAGGGNTTTGAGTATGGAAGCGGATTTAAAGGATCAGAAATGTANGGCTCCGAACATAATGANCAGTTTGAAATCAAAGAAGATAAAATCAAAACTAAATCAAATTATTCAGGAGGTATTCAAGGTGGAATAAGTAATGGTGAAGANATTTATTTTAATGTNGCTTTTAAACCAGTCTCGACGATAATGAAAGATCAAGATAGTGTTGACAGTGAGAATAAATCTGTAACTGTTAAAGGAAAAGGAAGACACGATCCTTGTGTTGTGCCTCGTGCAGTACCTATAGTTGAAGCAATGGCTGCAAATGTTTTAGTTGACTTATATTTGCAAAGTAAGAAATAAAAAATGGCGCTTCATACAAAAATAATTCTTGGTTTAATTCTAGGTTTAATTCTAGGTATAGTATCAGTATTTGCAGGGATAGGAGAATACATTTCTGATTGGGTTTCTCCATTTGGAACAATATTTGTAAAGATGTTAAAATTAGTAGCTGTGCCACTAATTTTAGTTTCATTAGTTTCTGGTATATCTAATTTACGAGACACATCTAAACTTTCAAGAATAGGAGGAAAAACATTTGGCATATATATCATGACTACAGTATCTGCTATTGTTATTGCTTTAATTCTAGCTAATACATTTCAACCCGGTGAATATTTTCCTGAGGAAAAGACTATAGAACTTAAAGAAAAATATGCTTCTGATGCATCTATGAAAATATCTAGTGCAAAAGATGTTGAAGGTGCTGGGCCTCTCCAAATGATGATTGATGTAGTCCCTGATAATTTTTTTTATTCTGCAAGTAATAACAGGAATATGCTTCAAATAATATTTTTTGCTGTTCTTTTTGGAATAGCTTTAGTTTTATCGTCTCCAGATAAAACCAGTTCCATAAAAAAAGCTTTTGATGGTTTAAATGAAATAATTATAAAGATCGTTGAGATAATAATGGAGTATGCTCCTATAGGTGTATTTGCATTATTGGCTGGTTTAATTGTTGACTTAGCAGGAGATGATCCAAATAATATAATTGCTACTCTAAAACCATTATTATTCTATGCTCTAACAGTTATAGTTGGTTTGACATTTATGGTGTTTATATTTTATCCATTAATTATTTATGTAAAAACCGGTGTAACAATTAAGAAGTTTTTAAAAGCTATTTTTCCTGCTCAAATGCTTGCTTTTTCAACAAGTTCGAGTGCTGCAACACTTCCTCTCACAATGAAAAGAGTTGAGAAAAATTTGAATGTATCAGATGAAGTAACAAGTTTTGTCTGTCCTCTTGGGGCCACGATAAATATGGATGGAACAAGCATTCATCAAGCAATATCTGCAGTATTTATAGCACAGGCATTTGGACAAGACTTAACATTAATTGACCAAGTTGCAATTGTTTTGACGGCAACTCTTTCATCCATCGGAGCTGCAGCTGTTCCAGGAGCAGGGTTAATTATGTTAGTAATAGTTCTAGGTGCAATTGGTATTGACCCTCAAGGCTTAGCACTAATTATTGCTATCGACAGACCACTAGATATGTTAAGGACAGTAGTTAATGTGACAGGAGATGCAACAGTTGCTAGTGTTGTTGCGTCTACAGAAGGAGAGAAAATAAAATATACAGAAGATGAATAGTGTAAATATTTACCTAGAAGCAAACCCTAATCCAAACTCACTGAAGTTTGTTGCGGACAGAATGTTACTAGACGACAAAGTAATTAAAGACTATCCTGACTCAAAAAGTGCAGGTGACTCACAAATTGCAAGAGAATTGTTCAAATTTGATTANGTTGAAAGAGTATTTATAATGAGTAATTTTATTACAATTACTAANAATGAACAAGTTCACTGGGATGCTATAAANTTAGAGTTANGAAACTTTATAAAAAAATATTTAGAGGAGGGTAANNCAGTTGTAGAGTTAGANACTAAAAAAGAAAAAATTAAATCATCGAATAAGGAAATTGACAATAAAATAATTGAGATTCTTGATGAGTATATTAAGCCAGCAGTAGAACAGGATGGAGGAGCAATTCAATTTGAGTCATTCAATAAAGGTGTGGTNAAGGTATCACTTCAGGGTGCTTGTAGTGGGTGTCCATCATCAATGATTACTCTAAAGGGCGGAATAGAAAAGCTTTTAAAAAGATTTATTCCTGAAGTAAATGAAGTAGTTGCAGAAGGTGTTTAAATTTTAACAGACCAATCAGTCGAGCCATCAGGATTATCTTTTAGCTCAATTCCCTNTTTCAATAATTCATCTCTCAGTTTATCTGATAACTCATAATTCTTAGAANTTCTTGCTTTATTTCTAATTAAAATTTTTTCTTCAATAGATGATAAATCAATTGATTTTGACTTTAACATAAGTATATTTAACTCTTTGACAAAGTCCTGTTTTGATTCTTGAAATAAACCTAAAATATCTCCNTATGTANTAAAAAGCTTNAGAAAATTTTCTGCAAAATATTTCGACTCTCCTGTAATTTTTTTATTNACAGATATTAGATTAAANTTTCTAACAATATCAAAGAAAACACCAAATACTCCTGGNGTATTCANGTCATTGTCTAGAAATTTTTCGATTTTATCATTGAAAGCCTTGAACTCTTTTTTATATAGTTCGCTTTGCATCGAATCAATATNAGAAGATTTNATATTATCAGCTAGCCTNAGGGCCGAATAAATTTTAATTAGATTTCCAATAGACTGATTGATTATGGTTTGATTAAAATTTAAAATTGACCTNTAGTGAACACTTAAAATTAAAAATTTAAAAACTTCTGAATTGTAGTCATTAATAAAATCTCTACCCTTTATAATATTTCCTAGTGATTTTGACATTTTCTGATTATCAAAATTTATAAGATTATTGTGAACCCAAAAGTTAGAGAAGCAAGTTGAGCTTCTACATTCTGATTGAGCAATTTCATTTTCGTGATGAGGAAAAAGCAAGTCAACACCGCCACCGTGAATATCAATTTTAGATCCTAATAATTTACTTGACATAGCCGAACATTCTATATGCCATCCAGGTCTCCCATATCCCCATGGAGATGGCCAACCAGGGTCATTACCCGAAGATGGTTTCCACAAGACGAAATCTAGAGGATTTTTTTTATCATCATTTACATTGACCCTATACCCTGCTAATAAATCTTCTGTATTTTTTCCAGATAGCTTACCGTATTCCTTAAATTTTTCAATTGAGAAAAAGACACTTCCTGAACTTTCATAAGCAAAGTCTTTTGAAATTAAGTCTTGAATAAAATCTAATATATCGTCAATATGATCTGTACATCTAGGAGTAGAAGATGGTTTTTNNATTTTAAGTGATTNGTAATCTTTCTCAAATTCAGCAATATATTTTTCAGCAAGCTCTGAAGTTGAAATATTCTGTTCGATAGACCTATTNATAATTTTATCNTCGATGTCTGTATAGTTNTATACATAATTAACCTTATACCCTTTGTNCTCTAAAAGATTTCTAAAAAAATTAAAAAAAATGGGACCTCTAAAATTTCCAACATGTAGNAAATCATATACAGTAGGTCCACAGACATACATTGAAACTTGATTTTTTTTATTAGTATAAAAAANCTCCTTCTTTTTACCTAAAGANTTAAAAACCTTAAATGAATCACTCATGTTTATATTTATCTTTTTTTTATCAAAGTTTGTCTTCTATTTAAAAAAAGTTAAGTTTGCGTACTAATTTAATTGGAAGCGGGGACATTTGTCCCCATTTTTTTTGAAAAATATTATGGAAACAAAAGTACTAATACAAACTTTTACTGAATTTGCTAAGCANAAAAACGTCGACAGACCAACGATGATCAGAATTTTACAAGATGTTTTTAGGGCAATGATNAAAAAAAGATTTGAGCATGATGAAAATTTTGANATTGTTATCAATGCTGATAAAGGAGATTTAGAAATTATGAGATTCAGAGAAATNGTTGATGATAACTCAGAAGANATATGGGATTTTGATAAAATAAAATTATCTGATGCCAAAAAAATAGAAAAGGACTTCGAAGTCGGAGATGAAGTTGCTGAAGAAATTAAAATTGAAGATTTTGGTAGAAGAGCTGTTATANTGGCTAAACAGACATTAATACANAGAGTNAAAGATCTTGAAAAAGAAGTGATAATTAGTAAGTACGATGAACTTGTAGGNGAGNTTATAACTGGAGAAATTTATCAAATTTTAAGTNGAGAAGTATTACTTGTCGATGGTGAAGGTAATGAAATATCTCTACCNAGANATGAACAAATATANAAGGANAAGTATAGAAAAGGCGATACCCTAAGAGGAGTAGTTTCAAGTGTTGAAATGTTCAGNGGAAACCCAAGAATTACNCTNTCAAGAACTAGTCCCGTATTTTTAGAAAAACTTTTTGAAAATGAAGTTCCAGAGATTACAGATGGATTAATCACAATTAAAAAAGTAGTGAGAGAGCCAGGAGAAAGAGCAAAAATTTGTGTTGAATCTTACGATGATAGAATTGATCCAGTTGGCGCTTGTGTTGGTATGAATGGNTCTAGAATTCACTCGATTGTTAGAGANCTTCAAAATGAAAATATTGATGTTATAAACTATACTGANAANCAAGANCTATATATTTCAAGAGCTTTAAGNCCTGCTAAAATTACTAGCATGAATATTGATAATGAAGAAAAAACTGTTTCAGTATATTTAAAGCCTGATCAAGTGTCATTAGCTATTGGAAAGGGTGGTCAAAATATNAAATTAGCAAGTAGATTATTAGATTTAGAAATTGATGTATTTAGAGAATTAGATGAAGGTCAAGAGGAAGATGTGGACATAGAAGAGTTTTCTGATGAAATAGAGAGCTGGATAATTGATGAGCTTAAAAGAATTGGCTTAGATACAGCTAAAGCTGTTCTAGATTTAGATAAAGAAGATCTAATCAAGAGAGCTGATTTAGAAGANAGTACCATTGATGAAGTAATCTCTACACTTAAAAAAGAATTTGAATAATATATGAGCGAAGGAAAACAATTAAGGTTAGGGCAAGTTGCAAGAAAACTCAATGTTGGTAGAAATACTATTATTNGTTATTTGCAAGANAAGGGCTATGAAATAGACTCAAACCCAAATACNAAGATTGATGACAGCCTTTTTAAAATTTTAGAAAATGCGTTTGAAGATTCTGCTGTTGAGAAAAAGGTGGCTTCAAATATTAAAATAGGTCTCGAAGAAAAATCAAATATTTCTTCCGAGTTCAAGAATACAATAANGGAAGANAAAAAAGAAACAACTCCAAAGAAAGANGAAACAGAAAAGAAAGAGGAGCCGAAAAAAGAAGAGGGAGGAATAAAAATTATAAAAAAAATAAAATTAGACCCTAATGATAACAAGAGAGTTGCCTCCTCTGATCAGTCTAAAAAGAAAAGAAGACCAAGAAAAAGGATAATTTCAAATAAAAATCAGAACAAAAATAAATCTAATAACGCTCTAGAAAGTAAAGAGGATGTCGNTAAAAAGAATAAGGAAATCCAAGATAAAATAAAATCAACTCTAGCTAAATTAAGTGGAACCAAAGATTCTGATACTAAAAGATCNAAATATAGAAAAGAGAAAAGAACTCAACACGCTGAAGCACTAGAAGAAGAAAAAATCAAGCAAGAACAAGAATCAAAAACTCTAAAAGTTACAGAATATATTTCAGCTAATGATCTTGCTAAGCTAATGGACGTAACAGCAAATGATGTTATTTCAAAATATCTAGAAATAGGAATGTTTGTTTCAATCAACCAGAGGCTTGATGCAGAAACTATCAGTATAATTGCNGAAGAATTTGGGTATAAAGTAGAGTTTACNACTTCAGAAGAGGAAGAAATTGAAGTTGATCAAGAANTAGACAANGAAGAAGATTTAAGCTCAAGAGCTCCAATCGTTACAATNATGGGTCATGTAGATCATGGAAAGACCTCACTATTAGACTATATAAGAAATTCTAGAGTAACAGAAGGAGAAGCCGGAGGAATTACCCAACACATAGGAGCCTATGATGTTGAAACTAAAAGTGGACAAAGGATTGCTTTTCTAGATACACCAGGTCACGAAGCATTTACTGCAATGAGAGCTAGAGGAGCTAAGATGACAGATATAGTAATTATTGTTATTGCAGCAGATTCAACTGTTATGCCTCAGACAAAGGAAGCAATAAACCATAGTAAAGTTGCAGATGTACCAATAGTGTTTGCTATTAATAAAATAGATACTCCAAACGCAAACGTCAATAAAGTAAAAGAAGATCTTTCAAATAATGATATTTTAGTAGAAGATTGGGGAGGTAAGTATCAGTGCCAAGAAGTTTCTGCTAAAACTGGCCAAGGTATAGATGAACTACTGGAGAAAGTTCTTCTTGAGGCTGAACTTCTAGAACTAAAAGCTAATCCAAAAAAGAAAGCTGTAGGAACAGTAGTAGAGTCAGAATTAGATAAAGGTAGGGGTTATCTTACCACTATAATGGTACAAGGTGGAACCTTAAATAAGGGAGATATTGTTCTAGCTGGAGCACAACACGGAAAAGTAAAAGCCCTTTTTGATCATAGAGGAAAAGAAAGAGATAAAGTTGGGCCTGCTACACCAATTTTAATGTTAGGCCTTAATGGTGCTCCACAGGCAGGAGATAAATTTAATGTTTTTGAAACAGATAAAGAGGCTCGAGAATTAGCAACAAAAAGAGAACAACTTATAAGAGAACAGAAACTAAGAACCAAAAAACATGTTACTTTAGATGAAATTGGAAGAAGACTTGCACTAGGTAATTTTAAAGAATTAAATATTGTTTTAAAAGGTGATGTTGATGGATCAATAGAAGCACTTTCCGACTCTATGGAAAAACTTTCAACAGATGAAATATCAGTAAACATTATTCATAGAGGTGTTGGGCAAATTACTGAATCAGACGTTTTACTTGCTTCAGCATCAGACGCTATAATTATTGGTTTTCAGGTGAGGCCTTCAGTAAATGCAAGAGATTTAGCAGAAAAAGAAGGAATAGATATAAGATCTTATTCAATCATTTATGAGGCAATTAACGAAATCAAGAGCGCAATGGAAGGTATGCTTGAGCCTACTGAAGAAGAAAAAATTATGGGAAATGTTGAGGTTAGAGAAACATACAAAATATCTAAAATAGGAACTATTGCTGGATGTTTTGTTACTAATGGAAATATTATAAGAAAGAACAAGATTAGGTTAATTAGAGATGGAATTGTTATATTCACTGGTAAGATAAAACAACTTAAACGATTTAAAGAAGATGCAAATGAGGTAAAGTCGGGTTATGAATGTGGTATTAGCATTGAAGACTTTAACGATATAAAAGTTGGTGATATAATTGAGTCATTTGAGATTCAAGAAATTAAAAGAAAGCTTTAAATTTAAAATTATGGCTAGACAAAAAACTAAATATACTGCTAAGGAATTAGCTCAATTTGAGAAACTTATTCTAGAAAAAAGAGATAACGCTCAGAAAGAATTAGATTTTATTAGAGAATCTTTATTAAGAAGTAACTTATCAGGCACAGACTCAACTCAAGGTGCGCTTAAAACTTTAGAAGATGGTGCAGACACTATGGAAAAAGAAAGCCTAAGTCAGCTTGCCGGAAGACAACAAAAATTTATTTCTAACCTAGAGAATGCTTTAATCAGAATTAAAAATGGAACTTACGGAATTTGTAAAGATTCTGGAAAATTAATNGATAAAAAAAGATTAATGGCTGTTCCTCACGCTACNCAATCAATTGAAGCAAAACTTAAAAGGGGATANAATTGAGTTTANTTGAAGCTAAAATTGAATCTCTCATATTTTGTTCGCCAAAACCGATNAAAGTATCCGATATAATTAAAGCTTTTTCGGANAGTGAAAACAAAAATTTTACNGAAGAAGAGATAAATAATTCTATAAATAATTTAAAAGAAAAATATAATAAAGAGGAGTTCTCTTTTGAGATAATTGAATCAGGNGGAGGGTATCAGTTTCTAACAAAGAATGATTACTCTAGACTTAACGAAATACTTTTAAAACAACAATCTAGAAGAAGACTTTCTATTTCAGCTCTNGAAACTTTNTCAATTATTGCATATAANCAACCTGTTACAAAATCTGAAATTGAAAAAATAAGAGGAGTAAATTGTGANTATACCATTCAAAAATTATTAGACAAAGANTTAATATCGATTGACGGGAAGTCTGATAAGGTTGGTAGGCCTTTAATATATTCTACAAGTGATAAATTTATGGATTATTTTGGCATTAATAATTTAGATCAATTACCGACAATCAAAGATTTTCAGAAAGAAGAAAATTCTATAGGTAATGAGGANGAANTTTAATTCTGAATTAATTCGNTTAAATAAATATATCTCTCAATCAGGTNTATGTTCAAGAAGATCTGCAGATCAACTAATAATAAGTGGCAAAGTAAAAGTTAATAATAAATTATGTACTGCGCTTGGAACTAAAATAAGTGAAAATGATAAGGTAATAGTAAATAATAAACTAATTAAACCTGAAAGAAATATTTATATATTACTTAATAAACCAAAAGACTATATTTCTACCAATAAAGACACTCACAAAAGAAAAATAGTTTTTGATTTAATAAAAGGTGTTAATGAAAGGCTATTTTCGGTAGGAAGGCTCGATAGAAAAACAACAGGTTTATTATTATTAACTAATGATGGCGATATTGCAAAAAAATTAACTCACCCTTCACATAAAATTAAAAAAATATATAGTGTAACACTAGAAAAAAACATATCTGAGAATGAACTAATTCAAATTAG
>NZWZ01000034.1 GCA_002701745.1 Flammeovirgaceae bacterium | reverse complement strand
AAAGATGGAGATATTGTTAGTGGTGGTAATTTTCATGGACAACCTCTCGCAATACCTATTGATTATAATATAATAGCTGCCTCTGAACTTGGAAATATTTCTGACAGAAGGGTTTATCTACTCCTTAAAGGAAATGAGAAAGTGCCAAAGCTTCTTGTTAAAAATACAGGTCTTAATTCTGGGTTCATGATTTTACAGTATACTACTGCAGCATTAGCAAGTGAAAATAAAAATTTATGTTACCCAGCTAGTGCAGACTCTATCACAACCTCACTAGGTCAAGAAGATCATGTTAGTATGGGTTCGATTGGTGCTGTAAAATTTCTTCAAGTCGTTAGAAATTTAGAAAAAATACTTAGTATTGAACTGATATGTTCATCTCAGGCATATGATTTTTTAAAACCCCTTTCATCAGGAAAGAAAATAGAGGATTGTCACAAGTATATACGTACTAAAATATCTCATTGTGATAATGATAAAGTTTTTATAGATGATATGAAAGAAGCAGAAATAATTATAAAATCAAAAAAATTAATTGAATTAACTTCTTAGAAAAATGGATACTAAAAGTTTTATAGAAAAGTATGCTAATCATCCAAATTACAAGTCTCCAACAGGAAATACTTTACATGCTAAAAGCTGGCAAACTGAAGCTCCTCTCAGAATGTTTTTAAATAACTTAGATGCAGAGGTTGCGGAGGATCCATCTAATTTAGTAGTGTACGGAGGATCTGGTCAAGCCGCTAGGAATAGGGAGTCTGTAGAAAAAATAATTGATGTATTATTAAACCTAGAAGATGACGAAAGTTTGTTGATTCAGTCCGGAAAACCAGTAGGAAAAGTAAGAACTCATGAACAGGCACCAAGGGTTTTAATTGCAAATTCTAATCTTGTTCCTGAGTGGGCAAATTGGGAGCATTTTGAGAAGTTAAAAGAAGACGGGTTGATGATGTATGGTCAGATGACTGCAGGCAGCTGGATTTATATTGGAACTCAAGGTATTCTCCAGGGAACATATGAGACATTTGCTGCATGTGCCAACCAACATTTTGGTGGATCATTAAAAGGTAAGTTACTAGTATCAGGTGGACTAGGAGGTATGGGTGGAGCTCAACCTCTTGCCGCAACGATGGTTGGCGCAACATTTTTAGGAGCTGATATTGATCCAGAGAGAATCCAGAAAAGATTGAAAACGAAATATATTGATAAGATGACAGATTCATATGAAGAGGCGAGAGACTGGGTCCTTCAGGCTAAGGAAAGAGGAATGAATGTGTCTGTAGGATTAGTTAGTGATATAGGAGATCTTCTAGAAAAGTTATTAGAAGATGATATTATTCCTGAGATTTTAACGGATCAGACATCAGCACATGATCCAGTTTTTGGGTATGTACCAAATGGTATGAGTCTAAGTGATGCACATTGTTTAAGAAAAAATGACCAGGTTAAGTATAAAAAATTGTCATTAACAAGCATGGCTAGACATGTTTCTTTAATGTTAGAGATGAAATCTAGAGGCTCTATAACATTTGACTATGGAAATAATTTGAGAGAGTTCGCAAAGCAAGGTGGTGAGGCAGGCGCATTCAGTTTCAATGGCTTTGTTCCTGATTATATCAGACCTCTTTTCTGTGAGGGAAAAGGTCCATTCAGATGGGCAGCTCTTTCTGGGGACCCAGAAGATATTTACACAACTGACAAAGCTTTAATAGAAGCTTTCCCAGAGAATAAAGATATGATTAGCTGGCTTACTCAGGCTAGAGAAAAAATTCAATTCCAAGGCCTTCCATGTAGAATTTGTTGGTTAGGAATGGGTGAGAGAGAGAAAGCGGGTCTTATTTTTAATGACTTAGTAAAGCAAGGAAAAGTTTCAGCTCCGATAGCAATAGGAAGAGATCATCTGGATTGTGGCTCTGTAGCTTCACCAAATAGGGAAACTGAGGGTATGCTTGATGGATCTGATGCAGTTTCAGATTGGCCTCTACTTAATTTGATGTCTAATACTGCTGGTGGAGCAACTTGGGTTTCTTTTCATCACGGCGGGGGGGTAGGCATGGGATATTCACAACACGCAGGTATGGTTGTGCTTGTAGATGGTACAGATAGAGCAGAAAAATGTATTAAAAGAGTGTTACATAATGATCCAGCCATGGGTGTATTTAGACATACTGATGCGGGATATGATATTGCTAAAAAGCATTCAAAAAAGTTTAATCTAGATATTTAGTATTGAAAGAATTAATTGGCCCTTTTTCTCAAATCATTACAATGGTAAATCTGCCAGAAAGAGGAGCAATTAGTGATAATAGTCTTGAAATAATAGATGATGGTGGGGTGGTAATTGAAGATGGTAAAATTATTGAGGTTGGTGATTTTTTATCATTAAGTAAAAATAATTTAGATGTAAGAGAAATTACTTATCCATGTGTATTACTTCCAGGGTTTATTGATTCACATACTCACGTCTGTCATTATGGAAATAGATCTGATGAGTATGCAAAAAGAAATTCTGGAATTTCATATCAACAAATATTAGAAGAAGGAGGAGGTATTCATAATACAATGAATTCAACCTCAAATTCTACAGAAGAGCAACTAACAGATGATACATTAAATAGACTCAAAAGACATTTTCAGGAGGGGGTATTAACTTGTGAGGTAAAAAGTGGATATGCTCCTAACTTAGAAGATGAGGTTAGAATGTTGAGAATTATNAACGAAATTGATANCTCTAANGATATAGATCTAATCCCAACATGTCTTGCCGCACATGTAACTCCAAAAAAATATGAGTCATCAAAAAAATATCTAGATTCTATTGTTAATGACTTATTACCGATAATAAAAGAAGAAAATTTATCTAATAGGGTTGATATCTTTATAGAAGAAAAAGCTTTTTCAATAACAGAAGCATCTAACTTTTTGGAGAAGATTAAAAATGATTTTTATATTACTGCTCATGCTAATCAATTTACTTCTGGTGGTTTAAAAGTTGGAGTTGATAATGGTGCAGTTAGTGTTGATCATCTTGAGGTAATAACTGATCAAGAAATAGATTACTTATCAAAATCAGATACTACTGGAGTTGTTTTGCCTGGATGTAGCCTTGGTCTTGGAATCCCATTTGCTCCAGCAAGAAAACTTTTAGATTATAACTGTAAAGTTTCTATTGCATCAGATTGGAATCCTGGTTCTGCTCCTATGGGTGATTTGTTAATGCAGGCTTCTCTTCTGGGATCTACAGAAAAATTATCTAATGCTGAAGTTCTTGCAGGGATTACATGTAGAGCAGCAAATGCTCTATCTTTAGAAGATAGAGGATCTCTTGAGAGTGGAAAAATTGCAGATATGATTGGTTTTAAAACAAACGATTTTAGAGATATTCTTTATAATCAAGGTAAATTAAAGCCGTCTTTTATCTGTAAAAGAGGTAAAATCTATAATTAATATTAATTTTAAATTGTGAATCAAATAATAGAGTGTGTACCTAATTTCTCAGAAGGAAGAAACCAAGAGTTGATAAATGAAATATCTGAAGCTATTTCTAATACAAAAGGAGTGCACCTACTTAATGTAGATCCTGGACAAGCAACTAATAGAACTGTGATGACATTTGTTGGTGATCCAGATTCAGTTATATCTGCTGCCTTTAATGCGATTAAGACTGCTAGTGAAAAAATTGATATGTCGAAACACAGTGGAGAACATCCAAGGTTTGGAGCAACAGATGTGTGCCCATTAATTCCTGTTTCAAATATAACATTTGATGAGCTTATTCCTTATGCAGAGAAGTTAGCAAAAAAGGTTTCTGAGGAATTAAATATACCTATATACTTGTATGAACACGCTGCTAGAGAAGATAAAAGAAGAAATTTAGCAAATGTAAGATCTGGAGAATATGAAGGTCTAAATAAAAAAATAAATAGTAAAGAATGGAAGCCAGATTTTGGAAGTTCGTTTAATAAAAAATCAGGTGCTACAGCAATTGGTGTTAGGGACTTTCTTATTGCCTACAATATAAACTTAAATACTAAATCTACGCGACTGGCAAATGCTATAGCATTTGATGTAAGAGAGAAGGGAAGAATTAAAAGAAAAGGACACCCTGTTATAGGTGAAATTGTATACGATAAAAATGGAAATCCTGATACTATTCCTGGTTCTTTAAAACACGTAAAGGCAATTGGTTGGTATATTGAGGAATTTGGTATTGCTCAGATATCAATGAACCTNACTAATATCACTGAAACACCTATTCATACTGTTTTTGAAGAAGTTGTTNAAAAAGCTAATNCAAGAGGTGCTAGTGTAACAGGNTCTGAATTAGTTGGTTTAATTCCACTAAAGTCTATGATTGATGCNGGAAAATATTTCCTAAAAAAACAAAATAGATCTATTGGTNTTCCNGAAGAAGATATTATAAAGATCGCTATTGAATCTTTAGGCCTTAATCAGGTNAAGACTTTTGATCCAAATAAAAATATTATCGAATACTATCTAGATAAAATAACAAATAAAAATGGTAAGCTAATAGATCTTTCTTCAAGAAGCTTTTCTGATGAAGTATCTCGAGAAACTCCAGCTCCAGGTGGTGGTTCAGTTTCATCTTATGTCGGTGCATTAGGTACATCATTAGGTGGGATGGTTGCTAATTTATCTTGTAATACTAGGGGTTGGGAGAATAAAGTTGATATTTTTAGCNAAAAGGCTTATGAAATTAACCAACTAAGAGAAAAATTATTATCTCTTGTTGACGAAGATGCTAACTCATTTAATAGTATAATGGAAGCGTATAAGTTNCCTAAAGANTCAGANGAAAATAAANAAATTAGATCTAAAGCAATTAAAGATGCTACTTTNTACGCTGCACAAATTCCTTTGAACATCATGGTAGAATCATATAACTCNTATNAAATAATTGAGTTTTTAGCAAAAGAGGGAAATCAGAATTCATTGTCAGATTCAGGAGTTGCTTGTCTTTGTGTTCACACTGCAATACACGGTGCATATCTAAATGNCAGAATNAACCTGAAAGATGCAACNGGTGGAGAAGATATAATGAAAAAGGCAGATAAAATTTTAAAAGACTCTCATTCGAAAAAAGAAAAAATAATGAAATTGGTAGAAGATAAATTATAATTTCTACATTTAAATAACTTTATAATCATGCAAGAATTTAATGAATTTTTAATTTTTATTGATCAGTACCTAGGTAGCTCGTCTTGGTTTGTTCCTTTATTACTTGGTACTGGTGTATTTTTTACATTCTATCTAAAATTTCCACAGATAAGATATTTTGGGTTTGCTCTAAAAGTTGTTCGAGGAAAATTTGATAAAAAGGATGACCAGGGAGATACCTCACATTTTCAGGCTTTAACAACCGCTCTATCAGGAACTGTTGGTACTGGAAATATTGCAGGAGTAGCTTTTGCCATACACCTAGGTGGTCCAGCTGCTTTATTTTGGATGTTAGCTACTGCTATGGTAGGTATGACAACTAAATTTGTTGAGGTTACTTTGTCCCATAAATACAGAGAAAAAATTTCTGATGGCTCTATGTCTGGAGGTCCAATGTATTTCATGAAAAATGCTGATTTTAGACTTTTTGGGAATAAGGTTAACTTGAAATGGGTTGGAATTATGTTTGCTTTTGCAACAGTTTTATCTTCTTTCGGAACAGGTAGTTTGCCTCAGATAAATAGTATTTCTAACTCAATGTTCTCCTCGTTTGGTATAGATAAAATGCTCACTGGTGGAATTTTAGCTATTCTCTTAGGTGTAGTTATAATTGGTGGAATTAAAAGAATTGCTAGTATAACAGAAAAACTAGTTCCATTTATGGCTGTAGTTTATATTATTGGTGCTTTTTCTGTTATAATATTTAATTATCAAAATATTGTCCCTTCCTTTATTTCAATTTTTTCTGAAGTGTTTTCTGGAAGTGCTGCAGTGGGAGGTTTTCTTGGAGCTTCAATCTCATTTGCTATATCTAGAGGTGTAAACAGAGGATTATATTCAAACGAAGCTGGACAAGGATCTGCTCCTATAGCGCATGCTTCAGCAAAGACAAATGAGCCTGTGTCTGAAGGGCTTGTAGCAATACTAGAGCCATTTATTGACACGATAATTATTTGTACAATTACAGGTTTAGTTTTATTGTCGTCAGGTGTATGGAACGAAAAGCATGAAAACACATTTGCTCAAGCTGATCTTATATTTTTAGATAAAGTATATACTGAAGATAAAGAAGAAGATGTAAAAGATTTATTTAATTACTTAAATGGTAATAGTGGTATCTCAATGTATAGTGGAAATATTGATGTAATTGATGGGAGACACTCTAACGAAATATCAATCCTTCACGCACGTTCTTTAGCTGAAGATATTTTATTCTATAACAATGATGAAGAAGTTTTTAATGGAACTTTAAATGTAGTTGATGGAAAGCTTCAAAATGATCTAATTGTAAAAGGTAAATCATTAGTACATAGTGCTCCCCTGACGGCAATTGCTTTTGATAGAGGATTTTTCGGTAATTATGGAAATTATATTGTGAGTATTGGTCTTTTACTATTTGCTTTTAGTACTGCTATTTCATGGTCATATTATGGAGATCGAGCTATGACTTTCTTATTTGGTGCAGGGTCAGTAGTATACTATAGGGTGATTTATGTTATTGGATTCTTTGTAGCATCATTTGCTGATACAACTGTTATTTGGAATGTTTCATTAATTACAATCGCATTGATGACTGTTCCAAATTTGATTGGATTGTTATGGTTAAGAAAAGAAGTAAAGTCAACAATTAGTAAGTATTGGGTAGACTTTAAGAAGGAGTGGCCAAATGAAAAGACTCCAGAGTAAATTACTCTAGCTTCTTATCAATTTCATTAATTATATTTTCAATTTTTTTGTAAGCATCTTTGTTTTCTGATGTTTGACCTTTGTTATCCTCAAGTTCTACAGAAAGTTTAAAAGCAATCATTGCTAGAATGTCTTGTAAGTCATCGATATTCATTTGACTTTTAATCTCTGATATTCTCTTGTTTAGATCTTTACCAATATTTCGAATTTTTTGTTCATCTTCAATAGGAACTTTCATAGGGTAAGACCTATTTCCAATTACTAATTTTATTGAGAGATTTTCCAATTTATTCTTTTAGGTTATTTATGATAGTATCTAGTTCTTCTATTGTAGAGTCTATATCGTCTTTTAGTTTTGATTTTTCATCTGAAGAGAGAATTTCTAAGTTTGAATTATTAGCATTATTGAATTTGTATAGTATTAAATCAATTTCTCTATCAGTTATTTCCTTCTTTAGATTTTCATTAATTGCCTCAAGTTTTTTGTATTTTGATATTAGAATAGAAAACTTACTTTCTAATTCAATAATTTTTTTGTTTAAACTTTCTGGCATATTATTTTCTAATTTCTGCTTTTAAATCTTTTTCAAACCTCATAATCAAATTCTCCATCGTACTATTAATAATTTTATCTTCTAAAGTTTTATTATCATCATGAAGAACAAATCTCAAAGCATAGGCAATTTTATCTTTACCTATTCTATCTCCCTCATATATGTTATATAGAGAATAATTTTTAATTATTTTATTTCTATTCTGATCGATTACAGAAGCAATTTCTGAAAACTTCTGATTTTTTGATAAAATAATCGAGAGGTCCCTTTTCACTTCAGGAAACTTAGATATTTTAGTAATTGTGAATTCTTCTTTTAAACATGCCAAATAATTTTCCCATAAGATTTCGGCAAAATATAGTTTTTGGCCGATATCAAAAGTCTTGAGGAGACTTTGTCTTACTTCTCCTATTTTACAAATTACTTTTTTATCCTCTATTATTTCAATACAATTAATAAGTGATTTTGATTCTACCCCTTTGACTTTGTAATTGTTGATATTACCTAAAATCAAAACTTTATTTATAATATTTTTAATATCAATAAAAGATACTTCCTCAGAATTGTTATAAAAATGTTCATCCTTATTAAGTCCTGTCATATACAGTCCAAGCTTTTTTGTTTCAATGAATTTATTATCACTCCCTTGATTATAGATCTTATCAAATTCAAAAAATTTGAGATTGTTTTGTTTTCTGTTAAGGTTATATCGAATAGATTCTAATCCAGTGAATAAAAGATTTTGTTTTAAAATAGCGTGCTCATCACTAAGCTTGTTAACCATCTCAATAGTTTTTGAGTCATCCCAAGACTCATTTTTCGAGTGTTTAAGNGAAGTTAGAGAGTTTGTAGTTATTTCATGAAATCCAGAGCTAACAAGCATGTTCATAACTTTTGAGAGTATGTTGTTTTCATATGAACCTGTACTCTCGTCAGATAAAAAGTTGCTTTGATTTTTAGATGATGTTTTTATGTTGTTATATCCATAAACCCTTAATATTTCTTCAACTATATCTGCTTCCCTTGTTACATCTACTCTGTAGGGAGGTACGTCTGCTAATATCTTATTATTTTTTTTCTCAATATTAATATCTAAAAGATTAAGTATTTCATTTATTCTTTTGGTATCTATATTCTGTCCAATTAATTGATTGACTCTGTTATAATCAATCTCAATTTTTCTATTTTCTATTTTGTTTGGATAAACATCATAAATCTGTGAGACAACATCTCCTTCACAGTATTTATTAATAAGAATCGAAGCGAACTTTAGGGCAAATACTGTAATATTTGGATCAATTCCTCTTTCAAATCTGTAAGATGCATCTGTTTTAAGACCATGGTTTAAACTAGATTTTCTTATGTCAGAAGGATTAAAATACGCACTCTCTAAAAATATAGTTTTAGTCTCTTCGGTAACTCCAGAGTTCTCTCCTCCAAATACACCTGCTATGCACATGGGCTTATTCTCTCCATCGCAAATCATCAAATCATCTTCTTTGAGTTTTCTTTCAATTCCATCAAGAGTGATAAATTTCTCATTTTTATTACCGTATCTAACTATTATTTTTTCTTTAGAAATTTTCTCAAAGTCAAAAGCATGAAGAGGTTGTCCTAGACTATGTAAAACGTAGTTTGTGATATCAACTACATTATTTATTGGATTGATGCCTATGGATATAAGTAAGTCCTTAATTTCAGATGGAGACTCATTAATTTTAATATTATCAATAATACATCCCGCGTATCTTGGGCATGCTGATGATTCTTGGATATCAATTTCAATTTTTTTATTGTCAGAGGATTTAAATTTCTTGATGTCTGGTAGAATAATTTCTCTTTTTTGTGATGCTTTAATATCTCTTGCTACTCCAAGATGAGATGCAGCGTCAGCTCTGTTTGGTGTTAGTGAGATATCATAGACTGTATCTGAAATTAAGTCAAAATAGTTTATTGCTTTATCTCCAACTTTAGCTTTATCTGATAAAACAATAATTCCAGAATGTGAGTTTCCAATTCCAATTTCATCTTCTGCACATATCATTCCATTAGATTCAACATCTCTAATTTTTGCTTTTTTAATTTCGATTATCTTTTTTTCTGTATTCTTAATTTTAGTTCCAGATTTAGCAACTACAACTTTCTGTCCAACTTCGATATTATTAGCTCCACATATTATGGAAAGACTTTCCTTTCCTGTATCCACTTTTGTTATGTTCAGCCTATCAGCATTAGGGTGCTTTTCAATTTCCGTTATTTCACCAACTATTAATTTACTTAAAAAGTCTTTATCTGGTTCTAAAGAAATGACTTCATCTACTTCAAGTCCAACTTCAGTAAGAATTGATTCTAAATCCTCTGGATTTTCACTTATTTCTATGAATTTTTTTAACCAGTTAAGCGATATTTTCATTATCAATAAAGTTAATCAATAAAATTAGAGAAAATTGATTTTAATAATGGNGAAGATGATATTTATTTAGTTAATTTTTCTCCAGCTAATATTTCCATGTCAATATAGTTTTCTCTTGTAGGTATAGGGCAACTATATTCCTCATTATAGACACAATAAGGATTGTATGATTTATTAAAGTCTAGCTCAATTCTTTTTGCATTTTCAAATTCAATATCAATATATCTTCCCCCTGGATAAGTTGAGGTACTATTAGTTTGATCTAAAAAGCAAAAAAACAAATCACCTTGATTTATTCCATCTAGATATTTATATACTGGTAATGAGTATTTTGATCTCCCTAATTTAAAATCTAGATA
>NZWZ01000033.1 GCA_002701745.1 Flammeovirgaceae bacterium | reverse complement strand
TGAAATGGGTGTTAATTATAACAAGAGTTTTAAAAAATCGGGTAGGATTGTAGGAGATGTAATGGGTAAATACCACCCCCACGGCGACTCATCTGTTTATGAAACAATGGTAAGGATGGCTCAGCCCTGGTCATTAAGATATATTTTAGTTGATGGACAAGGTAATTTTGGTTCTGTAGACGGTGACTCACCAGCTGCAATGAGATACACTGAAGCTAAGTTGAAAAGGATTTCAGATGAACTTTTATCAGATATAAATAAAGATACTGTAGATTTTCAACCTAACTATGATGATACTCTTAATGAGCCAACTGTTTTACCATCTAAATTCCCTAATTTACTTGTTAATGGTTCAAGTGGTATTGCTGTTGGTATGGCTACTAACATGGCNCCACATAATCTTTCTGAAGTAATTGACGGTACAATACACTACATAAANAATAATGATTGTACNATTGAAGATCTAACAAAATTTATCAAAGCGCCAGATTTTCCAACTGGCGGNATAATTTATGGTTATCAAGGTGTAAAATCTGCCTTTGAAACTGGAAAAGGAAGAGTNGTAATTCGTGCTAAGGCATCAATTGAAATAAATGATAATGAAAAAGATCAAATNATAGTATCTGAGATTCCATANATGGTTAATAAAGCTTCNATGATTGAAAAAACTGCTCAATTGATTAATGAAAAGAAAATTGAAGGCATTAGTGACATTAGAGATGAATCAGATAGAAATGGTTTAAGAATAATTTATGATCTTAAAAGAGATGCNATTCCTAACGTTGTATTGAATAATCTTTACAAATACACACAATTACAATCATCNTTTGGTGTAAATAATGTTGCTTTAGTCAACGGAAGACCAAAAACATTAAATCTCAAAGAACTTATTGAGAATTATGTNATTCATAGACATGAGGTNGTTACAAGAAGAACAGAGTATGAATTAAAAGAAGCAGAAAANAGATCTCATATCCTTCAAGGGTATATTATTGCTCTTGATAACATTGATGATGTNATTGAATTAATTAAGAAATCAAAAAGTCCAGAAGAAGCTAAAAAAGGATTGATGTCAAAATATAAATTATCCGATATACAGTCTAAAGCTATATTAGAAATGAGACTTCAAAAACTAACTGGTCTTGAGAGAGAAAAAATTAATAAAGAAAATGAAGAGCTAAATAAGCAAATAAAAAATTTAAATGATATTCTNTCAGATAAAGGAAGAAGAATGGATATTATTAAAGAAGAACTATCTGAAATAAAGGAGAGNTATGGTGATAAAAGAAGATCAGAAATAGANCATTCTGCTGCAGAATTTACTGTCGAAGATATGATTCCAGATGAAGATATGGTTATAACCTTTTCTCATCAGGGATACGTTAAAAGAACGTCTTTAGATGAGTATAGAACACAAAGTAGAGGTGGAGTAGGAGCNAAAGGAGTAAAGACTAAAGATGATGATTTCAATGAACATTTATTTATAGCATCAACTCATAATTATTTACTAATTTTCACCGAATTTGGTAAAGTTTTCTGGAAAAAAGTATGGGAAATTCCAGAAGGATCTAAAGTTTCAAAGGGTAGAGCAATTCAAAATTTAATAAATATTGAGAGCGGAGATACTATTAGATCTGTAATAAATATCAATAATTTAACTGATGAGGATTATTTAAATAATAACTACTTAGTAATGTGTACTGAGGCTGGAACAGTTAAAAAAACCAAGCTGGAAGCTTATTCTAGACCTAGAGTAAATGGTATTAATGCGATTACTATNAAGGAAAATGATAGATTGTTAGATGTAAAACTTACCAATGGCAACAATCAAATTATAATTGCTAAGAGATCAGGAAAAGCAATAAACTTTCATGAGAGCAATGTAAGGCCAATGGGAAGAACAGCTACTGGAGTAAGAGGTATAAAACTTGAGAATGATAATGATAGAGTTATAGGAATGGTTTGTGTTTCTAGAGAAGACTCAGATCTTCTTGTTGTATCTAAAAATGGATATGGAAAAAGATCATCTATTGAAGATTATAGAATTACAAAAAGAGGTGGAAAAGGTGTAATGACTCTTAAAATAACTGATAAAACTGGAAATCTAGTCTCAATAAAGGAAGTAAAAACTAATGATGAACTAATGATTATCAATAAATCAGGTATTACAATTAGAACCTCTATTACAGATGAAAATATTAGAGTAATGGGTAGAGCAACTCAAGGGGTAAAACTAATTAAGCTAGCTGAAAACGATGAAATATCATCAGTTGCAAAGATTGAGAACATAGAAGGAGAGGAAGAAGAATAATTTTATAAATTTGTAATAATAAATACTTAGAAAATGAAAAAAATATTTTTACCGTTATTGTTAGTGCTATTTTCTTTTAATTCTTATTCACAGTTTAAAGGAAACCCAGGAAAGGCTAAATCATCTTTAGATAAAGCTGCTCTCAAAACTGAATTAAATGAAAAAAGAGATTTAATAATTATAGCAAAAGGTGAAATCGATGCTGCTATTGAAATTGAAAAGCAAAGAGTTAAAGCTAATACATGGCTAGTAAGAGGTGATGTTTATGCTGAAATAGCTAAAAACTTTTCAGATCTTGATCCTCAGGCAATTGAAAAAGCAGTTGAGGCATATGATAAAATTGGTACTGAAGTTTCCACAAAAGACATAACAATTATCACAAATACAAATGCAGGAAGACAAAATCTATCTTCATTCTTTATAAACCAAGCCATAACCTCTCTTCAAGGTACTAATGAACCTAATTATGAAGGAGCTTATGATGCATTTAAACTTTCACTAAGAGTTAACCCTGAAGATACATTAGGACTATTATATGGTGGATTTGTAGCAGAACAGCTTAATAAATATGAAGAAGCTTTAAGTTTTTACGATAAATTAATGAAAAGAAATGTATTGAATACTAAAAACTCTAATACTATTTATCAAAATTCAGTTAATATTTTATATCAAAATTGCGAGATGTTTAATGAATGTGATTCATTTGAAAGAGCTTCAGCTTTAATTAATAAAGCNAAAACATTATTTCCNGAAAACAACTATTATCCTTCTGTAGAAATNAATATAGCAATGAGACTTGACAAGGTTGATGAAGCTCGTCAAAAAATTGATGCTAGATTGAGTNCTGATCCAAATAATNCGAGTCTNCATTTCAATAGGGCAGTATTATATTATAANCTTGGTTTGGCATTAACTGAAAGAGATGATTTCTCTGAAAAAGAAAAACTGGATACTTTAGATGTAGTTTTTAAGACTTCTATTGAATCATATAAATCAACATTACAGTATGATCCAAATAATGATAGAGCACTACTTTATTTACTTGATGCTTATAAAGCTAATGCAAAGCCTTATTATGACCTTGAAAGAAACTTAGACTTCATAGCTTTAAAGAATAAATATCAGTCNGAATCTGATAGATTAAAAAACGAAGGAAATATTAGAATTGAGGAAGCNATTGGATANGCAAAAGATTATATGGATATNAAAGGTGATTTAATATCAAATGAAGATATAGCAACTATTTATCCNATTTTTTCTATTCTTGAAGATTATGANAAATTAATTGATATTTTATCAATATCAATATCAAGAGATAATACTAANGTTGAATATNTAGAAGTTCTTAGAAGCGCTTATATGAAAAAGAAGGATTATGAGAANGCTGAGAGAATATATCAAATGATTCTTAACTTAGAATAATNNGANTTTAATTATTCTTTTTTTAAAAAATTTATNATTTCTTNAGNATAATCNTTTAAAAGNTCATTAGGTATTGGTAGANGTAAATTATACTGAGNNATAANCCAATTATTATCTTTTTTGATTAGNACGCCNGTNCCTCTNAATANNCCATANTTTTCATTAGATAATTCTTCATCGAACCANGCTGTATTTTCATTAATNNATATATTTCTTGATATNGGTTCATANGTCCATCCNGTACCAGNTTCAAATCTTTTTAATGCATAATCTTTAAATTCATTAATATGCCATCTTTCGGTAGCATCTGTACCAAAGAATACAGCTTCAGAATCAAATAATTTAAAATAATTAGTACCATCTGCTTTACTTGCATAAATATGTAGGTTATCTAAAACCTTGTTTATTTGNGTTTTATCATTATTTGATACTATTAGTGTTATATATATAAATAGTTTTACCATATCTTATTTAACATAATATAAATTATATAACATTTATCTTACTGATATCTCTTTTGAGAANCTATCAATTGTTAANTTAAAATTACCAGGCTCAACNACTAANTGATTATCTGCATTCACAAATGCNAATTCATCTATAGGTAAGTCAAAAGTTATTGTTTTCTTTTCACCAGCTTTAATTTCAACTTTACTAAAGTCTCTTAGTCTTTTAATATCAGGTGTTACCGAAGCATATAGATCAGATGAATAAAGCTGAATTGTTTCAAAACCATCAATTTTACTNATATTTTCTACATTAACTGATATTTTAATAGTTTCATTAAAACCAAATTGATCCTTATTTACTTTTAAATCACTATAAATAAATTCAGAATAACTTAATCCAAAACCAAAATCATAAAGATTATTTACTTCTCCTACATAGTTATAAGCTCCCTGAGCGTTATTTTGTACTTCAGAGGGTTTATAATAATATGGAAGTAAAGAATTAGGATAAGCNGGATANGTATATGGAAGTTTTCCAGATGGATTNACATCACCAGAGATTATATCGGATAATGCATCACCTCCAAANTTTCCTGGAAGATAAACATTAACAACNGCACTCATAANTGGCTCAATATCAGATATTAAGCGAGGTCTTCCTAAATTTAAAATTAAAATNATTGGNTTTCCAGTTTCAGCTAATTTCTTNGCTAATTTTACCTGTAATTGATGTAAATTNAGATCATTTAAATCACCTGGTTTTTCTGTATAAGTATTNTCACCTAAACAAAGAACAATATAATCAGAATTTCTAGCCTCNCGCACTGCAGCATTTATATTATCTTCAACCATATCATAATAACTACNATTTTCCTTATATGATACTCCAGATACATATTTTACNTTATTTCTACCATAATTATTNTGAAGAGCCTCATAAATAGTATTAAAATCACCTGCNAATCTATCAGTAAGTTCACCTTGCCATGAGTAAGACCATGCACCATTAAGTGTTCTCATATTATNTCCNTTTGGTCCAGNTACTAATATTNTAGGCTTTCCTTTCAATGGAAGTATGTCATTATTGTTTTTTAATAATGTTATTGACTCAGAAGCTGCTTTATATGCAAGCTGATGATGTTTTTTTGAGCCAAAATCTTCATANTCTTCNTNATTTGTNACAGGATTTTCGAATAAATCTAATTCAAANTTCAATTTTAAAATTCTTTTNACAGCATCATCAATTCTTTCCATACTAACCTCCCCTTCATTAACAAGCTGCACNAGATCATTAAAAAACTGCTCGTACTCATAAGGNACCATTGACATATCAATACCAGCATTAATTGCCATTTTAACAGCTTCTTTTTGTGTTTCTGCTACCTTATCTCTATCATGAAGTTTTCTAATATCTTCCCAATCAGTTAAAATAACTCCTTCAAAACCTAAATTNTTTCTTAAAACATTNATCATTAAATTATAATCTGCATGAACNGGTATTCCATTAATAAGTCCTGAATTTATCATTANTGTTTTTGCTCCNGCATCAATTGCNTTTTTNAATGGTTCAATATGATACTCACTAAGAACATTATCNGGAATGTATGCGGGAGTNCTATCTTTACCAGAAATAGTTGCNTGATAACCAACAAAATGCTTCATACACGCAGCTACATTATATTTATTTGATATATCATTATCTAAACCTTGATANCCTTTAATCATTTCAACACCGAANCTTTCAACTAATAATGGATCTTCACCAAAAGTCTCAAATTGTCTTGAAAAACGTGGATCTAATCCTAAATCTAANACAGGTGAAAAATTCCAAGGAATACTTGAAGCTCTTGTTTCGTAAGCACAAACTAATGCCATATTNTATGCATTTTCTGGATTCCAACTTGCTGCTGTTGTAATTTGTTGAGGAAACATTGTAGCNCCATCAGTATATGTTGTACCATGAATAGCATCAATTCCATAAATNACNGGAATTCCAAGTCTATTNTTATTCATGGCAATGTCTTGAATTTTAGAAATATTATTAAACCANANATTTGGTTTTTGAGCTGTATTGTTAATTGTATTNAGAACTGAACCTACTTTAAANTNNACTAAAGCTCTATTAGCTTTATTATCATCAATCTCCATGGGAAATGAAGATTCCCATTTGTTAGGTCCTTTTGCAATAACAGTAAGATTAATTTGAGTCATTTGNCCAACTTTTTCTTCTAAAGTCATTTGNGATATGATATCATCAACTTTTTGATCAATATCAGACTTTAAATTTTGATTGGTNCAAGAAAAAAATANGATTAANATGAAAATATATCTCATGANAAATAGTTTACTAGTTTATAAAAAAATCGAGGTGTAATTTAGTCAGATATTTTCCAAAAAGCTATTCCTCCAGCTTGTTTTCCGACCTTTACCGATGATATTAACTCNAGTGACTCTAAATTAATTACATCAACAATTCCTGGCTCCCCACCTATTCCTTCAACNGATATAAACGCATANTTACTATCAGGTGATATTGCAATACCATGCGATACACTAGTAGTATTTTTAATGGTTTTTANAATTTTCTTATCGTTTAAGTCTAAAATAGCAGTACTCCCCTCACCTTTNAAGGTAATTATCAANTTTTCNCCATTAGGAGTAATTTCAACATTGTAAGGACCTTTNCCNGTTTTTATTCTCTCTGTAACCTTCCATGAATCAAGATCGACTTCAATTATTTCATCAGATCCATTTCCAGCTATNTACGCAAATTTAGTTTTAGGATGTGGAATAACCCANGTTGGCTTTACCANTGAATGCTTCATCATTGAATTAGATGAATGATTCATATTAGAATGNTCCATNTGGTTATGNTCCATATGATTATGATTCATTTTNTCTAAATTTAGCTTTCTATTAACTTCTANNGATATNCCATCAATTTCAAATAATTCACCAGACATCATTGCTACAGAATACTGAAATAATCCATCTGAGGATAATCTAGAACCATGTGGCATNGCGCCAGTTGTAATTTGTTTTATTTCAACCATNAGATCAGGATCNACAACAGATACAGTNCTCGGCTTCATATCTCCNTGAAGATTAAAGTTTACACAATANAGAAAACCAGTTGATGGAGATANCTGCATNGTTGCAGGAAATAGTCCTAAATTTGTCTTTGATANTGCAATATTATTNTCAGTAGAATATTTNACNAAACTCCCATAAGGACTTCCGTGAGCTAATGTAAGATACCAATAATCACCTGNTGGATCTACTGTTATCCCATGAGGACCTTCAATTTCNGTTGGCATAACACCAACTTCAATTCTNTCTAATTCNTCTATAGTTTTACCATCAAATTTTAGCAATGATACTTCATCATCTGATTCGGCAGCAACNTATAAATAATAACTTTTATTCGCCTTAATTTCAAATGAAAAAATAAGGAAAAATAAAATTAAAAATCTGATCATATTTAGTTTAAATATTGATTTACTTTAGAATTATCTGGTTTAATAGGCATCACCTTTGCAGCACCTAANCCACTATTCCAATCTGAATAAAACACATAACCTTTATAAAGNTGTGCNCCCCAAGCCATTGTAGCAAANGGNATGTAACTATCTTTATCNCCNGTTAAAATATATCCTATTTCTCTTCCCTGCTTATAAAGATCACCCATTAAATCACCGCTTATATCCACAACTCTTATACCNCCTGAATACATAGCAACATATAAAATATCATCTTTAATCCAGTAATTATGTGAACCATGTCCTGGAAGTTCATATCTAGCTACTTCTTTAGGATTATCTAGATCAGAAAAATCAACAAAATGAAGAAAACCAGCTGTCTCGTTAGGAGCATTTACATCAATTCCCTTAGGNAAAATCTCATCACCTAAAACAGTATAAAATTTACCAGTTGATTTACTTTTGAANGGAAATGTTGCATGATGAGCACCGCTAGCATAATCATAGTTTCCAAACGCAACAGGATTTGATGGAGAACCACCAGCTATACCATTACCAACATCAACTAAATAAACCCCATCTCTCCAGTTTGAAGAATANGCTATACCATCTTCAATCCATACATCATGAATAGCNTGTCCTTCTTTTCCTAATTCAAACATTCCTACCTCTACAGGGTTTTTAGGATCTTCTATATTTAAAATATAATATTTCTGACCACCACTTAATGCGTATACATGGTTTTCGTAAATAAACATATTATGAACACCTCCNGTTAAATTTTTCGTGTATTCTGCAATTATTTCAACATCATATGGATTTGATACATCTATAATGATTATTCCATTTTTTCTATTAGATGCTCCTTCCCTACCTATAATACAAATTCTTCCATCTTCAGACACTTTAACATCATTAACTGTCCTTGCATCAACTTGAACACTATCAATCTTTAAAATATTTGCAGGATCAGTAACATCCCAAAAATATGATGTTCCATCAGCACCCCAGGTTCCTGTTACAGCATAATCTCTTCCATCAGCACCTTCAAATACCCAGAAATCAGAAGTATGTTTGTCATTAACTAATCCTTTACCAACTTTAACAACATCCCTTTTAACATTTCTTTCATAAACATTTAAAGCTTGTGTATTTGTAATATTTCCAACAGAAACTGTAACCAAATAATTACCTGCAACATCAGCAACGAATCTTCCATCATTATCAATAAGACCTGAGGCTGTATTACTCTTATCATAAGATTTTCCTTTAAAAGAAAATTCGAATGGTGCGTCAGAAACCTCGTTACCTCTTTTATCATAGGCTTTAGCTTCAAATTGAACAACATCGCCAGTTCTCAATTCATTTAAATTTGATTTTAGTTTAATTGAGGTTACAGGGTTATCAAATACCTCAACATTAATTCTTCCTGTAATACCATCATAAGTTGCTTCTAAAGTAGTTTTTCCTTCTTTTATAGCCTTAACATTATTAATTGGATCGATTTCTAATATATCATTAGTAGAATTTAATGAGAAATTCACATTATCTCTCTTAAAACCCATTTCATCAATCACTTCATATGAAATTGGTAAGTATGTTCCTGTATATACTTTACTCGTATTTAAAGAAACCTTAATTTCTTTTACTTTAGGGTATTTTACATTAACCTGAAAAGTTCTACTAATTCTTTTTTTATCTGACCCAAAACAAACGGCAACAACTTCATGTGATCCTGGTTTGTTAGCAGTTATTGTACCTGATTGGTTATCTACTGTTATTGAATTTGCAGTACTAAAAACCCCTCTTTTATTGTAATAAATCATTCTTTCACAATCTGACCTATTATTTTGTAAGTCTACAACAAAGGTTGAAGGCGTAAAGCTATCACCGATGTTTAATTCTAGGTTTTCTAAATCAGAAACAATTGATTTTTCTTGACCGAATGTAATTATAGGAGTCAGAAAAAAGATGATTATAAATAAATTTCTCATATATTAAATTTTAATTAGTTAATGTTCCACTTAGCCAACAACTTTATGTGGGGNTCTAATTTAATTTCTTTTGGATTATAATCTGAAGAAATTACATATTTTTTTGATTTTTTATCCATAAATATTTTTTCTATTCTTGATTTATTATCGTAAATCAATTGAAGTTCAACAGGCATCTCAAACAAATAACCATCATCTTGAACTTGATCAAGTTTAATTTCAANCTGTTTTAATCTTTCGTTATACGACCANGAGATATCTAGTTTTATAATTCCACCCTTATATANCCATTGATCAAAAAATTTATCCAAATCTTTACCTGAAGNATTTTCCATNTCTAACTTGAATTCCTCTGTGGNGGTATTTGAATTATAATATTTATTGTAATAATTTCTTATTCCATTTCTAAANTTATCTTCTCCTACATAATTTCTAAGCATATGTAAGACCCATGCACCCTTTTGATACTGAAGGCTATAAGTCAAAACATCTTTCATATCTTTTAAATTATTATGAACTATTGAAGCATCTTTATCAGTTTCATAAAAGTCAAATACCCTTTTCTTTGCTTCTTTTAATCCCTGTACAAAATCATCTCTACCGTATGCATGTTCTCTAAACATAAGAGTAAAATAAGTNGCAAANCCCTCACTTAACCACACATCATCCCAATCATATTCTGTAACACAATTTCCAAACCATTGATGTGCTACCTCATGAATAACGACATTTCTCCACCTAACATCTCTTTTCCCAGTTACTGAAACATCACTGTAAAAAATAGCTGTAGCAGACTCCATTCCTCCTTTTACACTGTTTGNTTGAACATTTGCAAGCTTTTCGTAAGCAAAAGGACCAACNTAATCTGTAAAGAATTCTAAAGTATGTTTAGTAGGAATTTTAAAGTCATAGAAACCATTATCCCTATCCTGTTTATAAACCCAAGTTTGTATTGATTTTCCTTCAAAATAATCAACATAATCAACTGCAAATTCAGCAACTCCTACAGCATATAGCCAACAAGAAATTGGGACTGACTGTCTCCAATGTGTCTTTTTAATNTCTTTATTAACATTTGTTTCTTCTACCAATAANCCATTAGAAATTACTTGATAATGATTAGGAGCAAATATTATAAAATCTGATGTTGCTTTATCATATGGATGATCAACAAGAGGGAGCCAATTTCTTGCTTTATTTGGCCAATTATCACTAAAAAATGTCCTGTCTCCGTGCATATTATCTCCTATTATTAACCCAGTTATTGGAACTCCACTATATTTTATGGAGATAATGTCAGATATACTAAAACTTATATCTTTTACTGATATATTTAGCACATTATTTATGTGAGAATAAGGTATTTCCTTACCATTAAATAAGACAGAGTGAACTTCCATGCCTCTTCCCTCTTGATTCTTAGAAGTTAGATCTAATCTTACATTTTCTTCAGTTGGTTTGATATGCAAATTTATATTAGCATTACCTTGAATTATATCATTTGTATCATTGAACTGAAGTTCAAAACTNTAATTNATNANATCNATATTNGGGTTTTTAGGGTATGGNTCTTTAGCCATAACATATAATGGCAAAGTGAATAATATAAGAAAGTATAAGTGTTTCATTGGGCTTTATTTTGTNAAATTAAAAATACATTATTTTTCATCATTTTTAAAAAACAGGATATATTCGTGTCCTTAAAAAANTCATTATGATTAAAAATATTGGAATTATTGGCGGATCCGGAAAAATTGGGACCACATTTAAAAAAGCATTTGAGAGTGTAGGATTAAATGTGATGGTTACTGATCATAAAACCAAAGATCAAGAAAATGACCTTATCAATAAGTCTGAATGGATTATATTATGTGTTCCAATAGACAAAACCCTTGAAGTTTTTGATAGTATCAAAAATAAAATCAGAAAAGATCAGGT